>NZ_JAMYKT010000018.1:0-108767 GCF_040317515.1 Mesorhizobium sp. M1428 | reverse complement strand
TGCCCCTCGGGGCGGCGGCGGGGCGGCCCACCGCAACCTCTTCGCAAAAAAATAACAGCCTAAGTGCAATTCCACACATGCGCGGGGGGCCATGCCCGCCGCTCTTGTTTTTTGCATACCAAAGACGCCCGCCTCAGGCCGCCTTTGCTTCTGCTTCATGGAGCGCGAAAGAGCGCCCGTCCGCGTCGAAAATATGCAGGTCGCCGGCGTCCGCCGTCAGCCGCAGCGTCGCCCCGCGCTTGACCTCGACATTGCCCGGCAGCTTGGTCACCAGCGGCAGGTCGGCGCGGCCGATGTCGACATAGACGAGTTGGACCTCGCCGAGTTGCTCGACATAATCGACCGTGCCTTCGAACAAATAGTCGGCGCCGGTGGCAATCATCAGATCCTCCGGCCGCACCCCGAAGCTCACCGCAGCGCCTTTCGCCGAGGCAGGCGTTGCGATCGGCACCGTCGCCTTGCGGCCGCCGACATGGCTGACGACGGTCGGGTTGCCGGTCCTGTCGATCGTCGCCGGCAGGATGTTCATCGCCGGCGAGCCGATGAACTGGGCGACGAACAGATTGCCGGGCCGCTTGTAGAGCTCCATCGGCGTGCCGACCTGTTCGATATGGCCTTCCTTCAGCACCACGATGCGGTCAGCCAGCGTCATCGCCTCGACCTGGTCGTGGGTGACGTAGATCATCGTTGTGGCCGGCATCGATTCCTTGAGCTTGGCGATCTCGATGCGGGTGGCGACACGCAGCGCCGCGTCGAGGTTGGATAGCGGCTCGTCGAACAGGAAGACCTTGGGATTGCGCACGATGGCGCGGCCGATGGCGACGCGCTGGCGCTGGCCGCCCGACATCGCCTTGGGCAGACGGTCGAGATATTTGGTCAGCTGCAGGATCTCGGCCGCCTGGCGCACCCGCTTGTCGATCTCGGCCTTGCTTTCCTTACCGATCTTCATCGAGAAGGCCATGTTGTCGTAGACGGTCATGTGCGGATAGAGCGCATAGGACTGGAACACCATGGCGATGCCGCGCTTCGACGGCGGCACGTCGTTGACGATCTCGCCGTCGATCTTGAGCTCGCCCGAGGTGATCTCCTCCAGCCCGGCGATGCAGCGCAGCAAGGTCGACTTGCCGCAACCAGAGGGGCCGACGAAGACGATGAATTCGCCCGACTTTATGTCGAGGTCGACGCCGTGCAGAATGTTGAGATTGCCATATGATTTCCTCACTTGCCTTAGCGTGACATCGGCCATGGTACCCTCCAGTTCTTCCTTGAATTCAGTCGATACGCCCGAACCAGGCGCCGTAGCCGCCGAGGCGGATAGTGCCGGCGCCAGTCTGTCCCGAAAACCCGTGTCCCGGCAAGGGCTGCAGTGAGCGGCCGCCAAGATCGACCTCGGCCGGCTTTGCTCCGAGATTGAAGGCGCAGACGATCTGCTCGTTGCCTTCGCGGCGCGTGAAGGCGACGGTGTCGCCCTCGCTTTCGATGAACTCGATATCACCCTTGGCCAGTGCCGGATGAGCGCGGCGGAAAGCCAGGAAGCGCCGGTAGTGCTCGAGCAGCGAGCCGTCGTCGCCTTGCTGCACATTGACGGCTTGCGCAAGGTGCTTGCTGGGCACCGGCAGCCAGGGCTTTGCCGTCGAGAAGCCGCCATTGCGGGCAGCACCGTCCCAAACCATCGGCGTGCGGCAGCCGTCGCGGCCCTTGAATTCCGGCCAGAAGCGGATGCCGTATGGGTCCTGCAGATCCTCGAAGCTGAGTTCGGCCTCGCTGAGCCCGAGCTCCTCGCCCTGATAGATGCAGACCGAGCCGCGCAACGACATCAGCAGCGCCGAGATGACCTTGAGATAGGCGGTCGGGTCGGGCTCGCCGGCTGCCCAGCGCGAGGCAGGGCGCATCACGTCATGGTTGGAGAAGGCCCAGCACGACCAGCCGTCGCTGGCGACCTTGCCGAAGGTTTCCAGCACCGAACGCACCTTTGCCGCGCTGATCTTCTCCGGCGCCAGGAAGTCGAAGGAGTAGCACATATGCACGCGCTTGCCGCCGGCCGTATAGGCCGCCACCACTTCCAGCCCACGCTGCGAATCGCCGACCTCGCCAACCGCGGCCGTCGCCGGATATTCGTCGAGCAAGGCGCGGAAGCGTTCGAGGAAGCCGAGGTTTTCAGGCCGGCTCTTGTCGTAGAGATGGTCCTGGTAGTTGTAGGGGTTCACCGCCGGCGCCGTCTGGTCGTTGCGCTGCTCGGGCGGCAGCGGCGGATTGTCTTCCAGGCCTTGGCTGTGGAAATAGAAATTGATGGTATCGAGGCGGAAGCCATCGACGCCGCGCTCCAGCCAGAAGCGGGTGACGTCGAGCAGCGCGTCCTGGACGGCGCGGCTGTGGAAGTTGAGGTCGGGCTGTTCGGCCAGGAAATTATGCAGATAGTATTGCTGGCGGCTGGTGTCCCACTGCCAGGCCGAGCCGCCGAAGATCGACAGCCAGTTGTTGGGCGGCGTGCCGTCCGGCTTGGCATCCGCCCAGACATACCAGTCGGCTTTTGGATTGCTGCGGCTCGACCGGCTCTCCTTGAACCACGGATGGATGTCGGCGGTGTGCGACAGCACCTCGTCGATCATCACCTTGAGCCCAAGCCGATGCGCCTCTGCGGCCAGCGCGTCGAAGTCGGCCAGCGTGCCGAACATCGGATCGACATCGCAATAATCCGACACGTCGTAGCCAAAATCCTTCATCGGCGATTTGAAGAATGGCGAGATCCAGATGGCGTCGACACCGAGCGCGGCGATGTAGGCCAGCCGGCCGATAATGCCCCTGAGGTCGCCGATGCCGTCGCCGTTCGAATCCTGATAGCTGCGCGGGTAGATCTGGTAGATCACCGCACCTCGCCACCAGTCGCGATCGATGGCGAGATCGGGCTTCGGGGTGGCCTTCAAAGCGGATTGCATGATCTCAACCTCCTTTCACCGAGCCGGCAAGCAGCCCGCGGACGAAATAGCGCTGCAGCGAGAAGAACACGATCAGCGGCACGATGATGGTGACGAAGGCCGATGTCGTCAGGATCTCCCAGTCGCCGCCGCGCGAGCCGAGCAACGCATTGAGCTTGGCGGTCAGCACGATCTGGTCGCCCTCGGTACCGAGGAAAACCATCGCCACCAGCAGATCGTTCCACACCCAGAGAAACTGGAAGATGGCGAACGAGGCCAGCACCGGGAACGACAATGGCAGCACGATCTTGACGAAGATCTCGAAATCGCTGGCGCCGTCGATGCGCGCCGATTCCATGATCTCGCGTGGCAGGCCGGCAATGTAGCTCCTCAGGAGATAGATGGCGAAAGGCAGGCCGAAGCCGGTATGCGCCAGCCAGATGCCGAGGTAGGTCTTCGATGGCACGCCGAAGAAGCTGCCGACGCCGTTATAGAGCTTCAACAGCGGGATCAGCGACATCTGCAGCGGCACGACCAGGAGGCCGATGATGACGGCGATGAGCAGCGCTCGGCCTGGAAAGCGCATCCAGGCCAGCGCGTAGGCGGCGAACGCGGCGATCAGGATTGGAATGACGGTCGACGGAATGGTGACGGTCAGCGAGTTCATGAAGGAGCGGCCGATGCCTTCCGAAAACAGCACCGTGTCGTAATTGTCGGTGGTGAATTTCGGCGGCGCCGACGAGGCGTAATAGACGCGCTGGCCGCGTTCGCTTTCGAAAGCCTTCGGCGAGGTCATGACGAAACTGCCGTCGGCATTGAGCTGCAAGGTCACGCCGTCGCCGAGATCGGCTGTCGTGCCGGCGGGATATTGCGTCGGCGCTGCCGACTTGACGCCGAAGGCGCTGATGTTGCGGGTCGGGCCGTCGCCGAAGATATTGCCTTGCAGGACGAACTTGCCGTCCTTCTCGACCTGCGCCGAGGCGGGTGGCAGCCGTCCGGCTTCCGTCTGGCTGGAACTGGTGAACGAGTTCCACCAGCCCGAAGCGATGATCTGGTCCTTGTCGCGCAGCGACGAGACCAGAATGCCGAGCGTCGGGATCGTCCAGATCGCAACGAAGATGAAGACGGCGATATGAACGCCGAAACGGCTGACAAAGGACTTTCCGGTCGAGACAGTCATCTCAATGCCCTTCCGTCTCTTTGTTCGCCTGGCGGATGTTCCAGACCATGATCGGAATGACCGCGATCATGATGATGATGGCGATGGTGGCGCCGCGGCCGAAATCGCCGCCGCCGCGGAACATCCAATCGAACATCAGATTGGCGAGCACCTGGCTGTTCCACTGGCCGTTGGTCATGGTCAGCACGATGTCGAAAACCTTCAGCACCAGGATGGTGATGGTGGTCCAGACGACGGCGATGGTGCCCCAGATCTGCGGCACCATGATCTTCCAGAAGATCTGGAAAGGGTTGGCGCCGTCGATGACGGCGGCTTCCAGCGTCTCTTCTGGAATGCCGCGCAAGGCCGACGACAGGATGACCATGGCAAAGCCGGTCTGGATCCAGATCAGGATGACCATCAGGAAGAAATTGTTCCAGAACGGCAGCGATATCCAGACCTGCGGCTGGCCGCCGAAATACTGGATGATGGCGTTGAGCAGGCCGATCTGCGTCTGCCCGTCGCCGCGATACTCGTAGATGAATTTCCAGATGACGCTGGCGCCGACGAAGGAGATCGCCAGCGGCAGGAAGATCAGGCTCTTGGCGATGGTGCCCCACCAGATCTTGTCGGTGAGCACGGCGATGATCAGCCCGAGGAAGGTGCAGGCGGCCGGCACCACCGCCAGCCAGATGATGTTGTTGAGGATCGAGTTGCGGAACTCGCGGTCGCCGAACGCCCATTGATAGTTGGCCAAGCCGACGAAATGGGCGCCGCCGCGATCGAGGAACGACAGCCTCAGTGTCTCCACCACCGGGTAGATCAGGTAGATAGTGAGGATGATCATCGCCGGGCCGACGAACAGCCAGGGCCTGATCACCCCCTGCCGGCGCAGATTGTTAATCGCCGCCTTGCCGGAAACGCCGCGTGCCGGAAAGATCGTGTCGAGTGCCTTGTTGGCGCCCCAGAAATAGGCGACGCAGCCGCCCACGCCGATGATGATGACGAATATCGCCGAAAAAATCTGAGCCGCCATGGGTCCCTCCCCCTGCGCACGGATCCGCCAGTCGAGAATGGCTTTGGCGACGGGATCATGCGCCGATTCAGTTGTCTGGAGCGCGACCAGCCGAAAAGCAGGTCACTGGGCGCGCGTCATGCCGGAATGCGTTGTGCTCACGACAATCGACGCGACGCCAAGCACCGGATAAGGTCCGGGCCGTTTTGAGGCCCGGACCGCAACATGGGAACTCAAGCCTGCCGCTTACTTGATCGCGTCCCAGCTTTTCTGGATGTCGGTGGCGACGTCCTGGGCGGACTTGCCGCCGACCAGGTCGATCATGCCGGTCCAGAACGCACCGGCGCCGATCTTGCCCGGCATCAGGTCGGACCCGTCGAAGCGGAAGGTCGAGGCGTTGGCCAGGATCTCGCCCTGCTTCTTCAGCGCGTCGCTGGCATAGGCGTCCTTGTTGACCGACTTGAACGGCGTCACGAAGCCGCCCTGTGCCATCCAGATCTCATGAGCGAGCGGCAGCTTCAGGAATTCGATGAACGCGCGGGCACTCTTGCTATCCTTGGTGATCATGGCCAGCGTGCCGGCGCCGAGCACCGGAGTGCCCAGCTCGGGCTTGGAGGCGTAGGGCGGGTAATAGAAGAAGTCGGCATCCTCGCCGATCTTGGTGCCTTGCGGGAAGAAAGTCGGGATGAAGGATGCCTGGTGGTGCAGATAGCATTTCGGCGGCACCGAGAAGAGGCCCTTCGGGCTGTCGCGGAAATCCGTCGCCGCAACCGCCTTGGCGCCGCCCTCGACCATTTTGTCGTCGGTCGCGATCTTGCCGAAAATGTCGATGGCGTTGACCACGGCCGGATCGTTGAACGGAATTTCGTTCTTCACCCATTTGTCGTAGGTCTCTGGCGTCTGGGTGCGCAGCATGATGTCTTCGACCCAGTCGGTCGCCGGCCAGCCGGTGGCGCCGCCCGAACCGAGCCCGATGCACCATGGCGTGCCGCCGTCGGCGATGATCTTCTTTTCGAGCTCGGCAAGCTCTTCCTGCGTCTTCGGCACCTTGTAGCCGGCTTCCTCGAAATTATCCGGCGAGTACCAGACCAGCGATTTCACGTCGGCCTTGTAGGGGAAGGCGAAGAAGCCGGGCTTGCCGTCCTTGTCCTTGAAGGTGCCGAGGTCGACCCAGGATTGGCCGGCGCCGTAATTGTCCTTGACCCAGTTGGCGGTGTCGTCGCCGAGCGGCGTCAAAAGGCCCTTCGATGCCAGATCCTGGATCAGGCCCGGCTGCGGCAGCACGGCGATGTTGGGCGGGCTGCCGGCCTGCGTGTCGATGACGATCTGCTGCTCGTAATTCTCCGACGAGGAGTACTTGATCTCGGCGCCGGTGGCTTCGGAGAAGTAATCGAGGACGGTGCGGATCAGCCCTTCGTCCTCGCCGCGCCACGGTCCGAAGATCGTCAGCGTCTCGCCCTTGAGGTCGACCTTCTTGAGCTCTTCGTAGTTGGCCCAGTTGAAACGGGGATCTTCGCCCGGCTTGAACTTCAGTTCGGCTTGCGCGGGCATGGCCAGGGCGAGCGTGGCAAACGCAGCGCCCAGCAGAAGCATTTTCTTCATCGGTATTCCCTCCCAGTGGTGACAAACACCGAACGAAACCTCCATTCCGTCCGCCGGCGCTGCAGGACTGTGACTCAGTCGGAAAGGAACTGCAACCTTTCGTGGAGTCTTCCAAAGCGCTTTGGTGATTTTGATCACGCCACTGAATTAATCCGGAGTCAAGAGGGAGCCGGTTTAATCGATTTAATTTCTGCGGCCTGATGCCGGCGAAAGTGCGCTGCAGCACAGTTTTCTGGCGGTGCAGCAGCAAATTCGGCTTCAAACCGGCCCGAACCGTGCGTAAGGTCATTGCGCCCGGCAACGCGGTTCGTAGCGGTCAGGTCGATTCAGATTAAAAGCGCTTTGAGGTTTGGAGGCCTCCGGTGAACCTCAAGCAGCTCTCCCACATGCTGGCGCTTTCGCAGACCACGGTGAGCCGTGCATTGAACGGCTACCCGGAAGTCAACGAGGAAACGCGCCGGCGGGTGATCGATGCCGCCAAGCGTCACGGCTACCGCCCCAATCCGAGCGCGCGCCGGCTGGCGACCGGCAAGACCGGTATGATCGGCTATGTGCTGCCGACGGGGACGACCGTCGATATCGACCCGCATTTCGTCGAGTTCCTGTCCGGCCTCGGCGACTATGCGCGTTCGCACGAGCTCGACCTAGTGCTGTCACCGGCCGATGCCGACGACCAGGAGACGACCTACCGCCGCATTGTCGCCAACCGGCAGGTCGACGCGGTCTATATCTCCTCGCCGAGGCCGGCCGACCGGCGGGTGGCACTCGTCAATACGCTCGGCATTCCCTTCATCGTCCACGGCCGCAGCGAAGGCTTCGATTTCGACTACCCCTTCACCGACATCGACAATGAGGGCGCCTTCCACGAAGCGGCGCGGCTTCTCGTTCAACTCGGGCACAGGCGTCTGGCACTGATCAATGGCGACGATCGCGAGACCTTCGCCATCCATCGCGAGCGCGGCGTGCGCCGCGCGCTTGCGGCAAGCGGCCTGCTGCTTCGCGATCAGCATGTCTGTTCCCTCACCATGACCGAGGAGAACGGCTACCGCGCCGCCAGGCGTCTGCTGGAACAAAGCGACGCGCCAACGGCGATCGCCTGCTCCAGCCTGATCATGGCGCTCGGCGTGGTGCGCGCGGTGCGCGATCTCGGCCTGACCATTCCGGGCGACCTGTCGCTGATCGCCCATGACGACGTCTTTCCGTGGCTGAAGCCGGAGAATTTTTCGGTGCCGCTGTCGACGACACGTTCGTCGATCCGCCTGGCAGGCGCGCGCATCGCCGAGCGCTTGGCCGCACGGATTTCCGGCCTGGAGGAGGGCGCTCGCGGCGAGGTCTGGCCGGTCGACCTGGTGGTCAGGGGATCGGTCGCCGGCGCGCCGGCCTAAGGGCATAACTCAATCACTCTGAACGACCAAAGTCGCCGTTGGGTGGCTGTTGGCCAGCACAGGCAATCGCCATGCGTCATGTCTCAGGCCGCGGACTTGAGGTGATCGATAAAGACGCGCAGCTTCGGCAGGACTTGGCGCTTGCCAAGATGGTAGAGAAAGACGCCCGGCGTCGTCGCAGCGATGTCGTCCAGCACCGATCTGAGTTTTCCTTCGGCTATCGGACCTTCGGCGACGGGTCGAGGCGTCTGCGCCAGCCCAACGCCCTTTGTCGCAGCCCCGAGCAACGTTGGATAGTCGTGCGCGATCAGTGGGCCTGAGACGATCGCCTCGATAGCACCGTTGCCGTCGGCGAAGGTCCAGGGCGCGATGGCGCCGTTCGAGCGGCGCAAGCGCAGGCAGGCGTGGTGGCGCAAGTCGTCGACACGTTCGGGGTAGCCGTGGCGCTCGAGATAGTCAGGGCTGCCGACGACCACGAACGTGAACGGCGGGGTCAGCCGCACCGCGACCATGTCGGCGGCGATGAGCTGGCCGAGGCGGATGCCGGCGTCGAACCCACCGGTCGCGAGATCGACCATCTCGTCGCTCGCGGCGATCTCCAGTTCGATCTCGGGATAAGCTCGGCAGAACGACGCGATCATCGGCTCCAGGATCAATGGCACGACGGCGCGGGGCACGGACAGGCGCAGCAGCCCGGTCGGCCGTTGGCCGACGTCGCGCGCAGCCTCGCCGGCCGCGGCGATCTCCTCGAAGGCAGGGCCGGCGCGGTCGAGGAAGCGCTGGCCGGCCTCGGTCAGACCGACGCTCCGCGTCGTGCGGGCGAACAGCGCCGCACCCATGCGGGCTTCCAGCGTGCGCACCGCCTGGCTCACGGCAGACGGCGTCACGCCGAGATCGGCGGCGGCACGGCGGAAATTGCGGTGCCTGGCGACAGCCAGGAACACCTCGACCCCCTCCAGTGCACCACGCCGGATTGTGTAGTCCTGCTTCATAGGTTGTTCTGATTACAGCGGATAGTCGGATTATGGAAGCGGGCTTAGGTAAGAGCTGCAAGCCAGGAGACATCTTGCCCAGGAGATATATTGCAATGACCGATGAACTTGATGGCGTGCGCGACCATTATCGCGCGACCGGCCTGACCGAGCGACTGAAGACGGTACTGGCGGCCCTCGGCCCGGAGGATCAGCTTCTTACGCCCCAGCAATTGGGCACCCTCGACCAGTTTCACACCCGTGGGCTTGCCTCGACCGCCGAGATTGCCCAATTGGCGGGGATCGCGGCCGGCACGTCGGTTCTGGACGTCGGCTCGGGCGTCGGCGGGCCGGCGCGCTTTCTGGCTGCGACCTATGGCTGCCGGGTTACCGGCGTGGACCTCAGCGAGCCTTTCGTGGATGCTGCGCGCTATCTGACCGAGCGCACGGGACAAAGCGGGCAGCTGTCGTTTCAGACCGCCAGCGCATTGGAGCTTCCATTCGATGATAGCCGTTTCGACGTCGTGCTGCTGCAGCATGTGGCGATGAACATCTCCGACCGGGCGCGGCTCTACGGCGAGATCCGACGCGTGCTGAAACCAGGCGGCAGGTTTGCCACCTTCGACGTCGTCTCGGCCATTGGCGAGCCGCACTATCCGCTGCCTTGGGCGCGAACGCCGGCGACGAGCTTCCTCCTCACAGCCGAAGCGACGGGCGAGGCGATCGAACCGGCCGGCTTCCGCGTGCTGGCCTGGCAAGACGACACCGAGACCGCCAAGGCCTGGTTCGCGCAACTGCGCGCATCCGGGCCGCCGCCTTCACCAAATCTCGGCGTGGTGATGGGACCGGACTTCGCTCAGCTTTCGACCAACCTGGGACGAAATCTCATGCAAGGCCGGCTCGGCGTCCTGACCGCGGTGTTCGAGGCCGTG
Organism: Mesorhizobium sp. M1428; assembly: GCF_040317515.1. NCBI lineage: Bacteria > Pseudomonadati > Pseudomonadota > Alphaproteobacteria > Hyphomicrobiales > Phyllobacteriaceae > Mesorhizobium > Mesorhizobium sp. M1428. Next base: position 98,788 of record NZ_JAMYKT010000018.1, on the reverse strand, counting down.
TGAACCAACTGTTGGGAGGACGTCAGATGTCCACGGAAGTGCTGTTTCAAACCCATCTCGTTCTGGGTTATGTCGCGTGGCTGCTTTGCTTCGGCGCGTACGGTTTGCCGTGGCTCCGGTCGATGGACCGGGTCGCGGCGCAGCGCGCTATCGCTACGCTGCACAGCTTCCGCTTCTTCGGGCTCGTCTTCATGGTTCCGGGCGTCGTAAGCCCCAATCTGCCCGCTGATTTCGCCGTGTTCGCCGCCTACGGCGATTTCGCGACTGGGGTGCTGGCCATGCTGGCGCTGCTCACGGTGAGGATACGCTGGTTGTTCTGGCCGTTGGTCGTCGCCTTCAACGTCGTAGGGATGGTCGACCTCATCGTCGACTATTATCACGCCATTCAGATCGGCCTTCCTGCACGCGCGGGGGAACTGGGCGCAACCTACGCGATCCCGATCATCTACGTACCGCTGCTGATGATCACACATATCGCCGCGTTCTATTTTCTGGCGCGTCCTCGGCAAAACACGACTTGAGCGGGCAATTTCTTGGCCGCCTCGGCCGCCTTGGCGTCCAGCAGGCCAAAGCCGAAATCATAGTCCTGAAGCCGGAAAATTTTTCGGTGCCATTGTCGACGACGCGCTCGTCGATCCACCTGGCCGGCGCACGCATCGCCGATCACTCCGGGCGACCGAGTTCGACCCAGAGCGGCCGTCCGCCCCTGCGAGCCCGATGACGCGCGCCAACCCTTAGCAGAACGGACTGAAGAATAGCCGCGCTGCAGCAGCAAACGAGATCGATCGCTTCCCCATACCAAAACCGCTATCGGTGGAGTACCGAATCGGCCGGCTGAGCCGTCGTTATCGGATCGGCATGACGATGCACAATCTTCCACAGACCATCTTCTGGGCGAAAGACGCTCGTCGCGCGTAACGCAAGAGGCGTGACATCGCTCCGACCGCCAACCTTGGACCTGAGCTGCTCCACTTCGACGATGTATGCCAGCTCGGACGTCACACATTTCGCTATGTTCTCGAAGCCGGTAGCGTCGCCGTCCCTGTAGTTCGATGCCGCTTGCTCCATCGTCTCAACCACCTGTTTCCATCCATGCGCGAAAGGGCCAAACGGATTGCCCAGTGTTACATCGTCTCGTTGGGAGAAGAGCTTCTCCGCTGGCGCGGGGTTTCCTTTCATGAACTCATCCAGGGCCAGGTGGTATTTTTCAACTGCTTGATCGAAGTCACTGGCGTCGAGGGACACGTCATCCTCCCTGTCGTTTTTATTTCTGATCCAGACTGGCGACCACAGGTCTACATTCTGTGTGCCCGCAGCGGTGAAGGTCATTATAGCACGGCGTGAGACAAGTTTCGCGACAGCGTTGTGAGACGGCTCGGCAAATCGCCGCTCTCCACCGAGGCCGGTGGAAACCCGTCGCGATATCCTGAGCGTAGAATTCTGTTCCCGAATAATGCTGCTGCTGCCCTTGGGAGGCATAGACGTTCTCAGTTTATACAAAGGTCAGGAACAATATTCTTAGAGCATCGGCCAGAGTCGAGTTTTACACGGCCTCCACCCTTCTCGGCCATTTGCGACAACCAACTGATTGAGCTTTGATAAGTCAGAAGCTTCAAACACGAGACTTAGTCCTTGGCCGCCTCGGCCGCCTTGGTGTCCAGCAGGCCAAAGCCGAAATCATTGTCGCGCCCCTTGGGGCCGAGATCCTTTGCCGTGGCGGCGAGTGCTTTCTCGACCCAGTCGGCGGAGCGGTCGGGCGCGGCATGCAACAGATTGGCGATCGCGCCGGTCACGATCGCCGCTGCAAAGGAAGTCCCGGTCACCACATCCGAGCCGGCGCCGCTCGGCGCCACCATCTCGACGCCGGGAGCGGAGATGAAGACGTAGGCGCCGCGATTGGCCTGTGGCATCAGCCCGTCCTTGGCATCGGTGGCCGTCACCGCGATCACCCCGTCGAAGGCGGCCGGATAGCCATAGGGCGCTTTCGGCCCGTTATTGCCGGCGGCGGCGACCAGCACGATGCCAAGCGCGCGCGCATTGCGGCAGGCGATGCCGAGCAGGTCGTTCTTCGGACCGACGAAGCTCATATTGATGATGCGGACATCCTGCTCCGCCGCCCAGTCGAGCGCCGAAAGGATCACGTCCATGGTCGACTTGTCGCCCTCGAAGGCGCGGGCGTGATAGATCCTGGCGCCCGGCGCCATGCCTTTGAACGCGCCGGTGCCGGCAATCAGTCCATCGACCGAAGTGCCGTGGTCGCGCGCCTTGATCGGCACATCGGGCATGGCATCGAACTGCCCGGCGATGACACCGGAAAGCGCCGGGTTGCTGTCGTCGATGCCGGTGTCGATGACGCCGACGCGGACATTCTCGCCGCTGGCCGCGTTGGCGTCGAGTGAGATGCGCTCGAACGCATAATTGACGATGCTGGCCGCCTGCTGCAGCGCATAGACGTGATTGGCCTCACGCCGCAAAATGCGGCCCTCGGCGGCAAGCTGCGCCAAAACGACACCGACCGGGCGGCCATCGGGTATGCCGAAGCGCACCAGCGTGTTGCCGAGCAGCCGCGACTGCCGCTGCGAGCGCATTTCGAGGCCGAACGAGGCGGCAATCTGCTGGACCGCGCCGGCATCGCCATTGACGATGACCAGCACCTCGTCGGGCACGAAATCGCCGATCACGGCGCGCGGCGGCACGGTTGCGACAAGATCGGTCGGCGCCACGACCGGACCGCCCGGCACGGCAGCCTGTATTGCCGGCGCACCGGCGGGTGGAGCGGACGGCGGCGCCGCAGTATCGCCAGGAGGTATCGGCGTCTCGGTGACTACGGCAGGATTGGGGAACAGGTCGACAATCAAGCCCGGAAGAAACACCGCGCCCGTCGTTCCAGGAGCCGGCGCTGTGCTGCCATCCTTCACGCCGCCGCCATCCTTGGGGCAGTCGGTGTTGGCAGCACTTCCCCTGTTCAGGCAGTCGATCTCAGCCTGGGTGAGGTTCGGGTCGTTGGTCTGGGCCATTGCGGACGCGGCGAAGATTGTCATCGCCGCAGTCAGTCGAATGACCGCCTTAGCCGCCATCAGCCGGTTTCCTTCCCTCCAGCGCAGCTTCGGTGAAAGGCTGGGCGGCAATAAGGCCAAGCAGCTTCTGGTAGTCCGCGGCGGTCTTGGCCGGAACGCCGAGGCGGAAGACGCCGTCGGCGGTCGGCCCGCCGGCGATCTTCAGCTGGTTCTGGTCGAGAAAAGCGACGATGTCGGACAGCTTTGCATCCGCTTTGAACTTCACCAGTGCAAACGGCATTTTGGCCAGATCGTCCTCCGATCCGGCAATCTCGAAATCGCCACCTCTGTTGCCGGTCTGCACAAAGGATTGCGCGACGACCAGGGCCAGCAGCACCGCGGCCGCCGCCCAGGCGACGCCGGCGGGCAGCGCCATGAAGCGGCTCCAGGCCTGCGCCAGCCAGGACGATGCCGCAGGCGCGCGGGACGGGCTGGCCTCGGCGTCGAGCGCCTTGGCAAAGCGGCTGAGCGCATCGGCCGGCGGGCGGATTGCCTCGTTTGCGGCAGCGGTGCCGGAGAATTCGGCCTCGGCCTCGCCTAGTGCGGCCATCGCCGCCGGATCGCTCGCCAGCCATTCCTCGATGGCTTCGAGCTCGGTGCCCTCCAGCGAGCCGTTCAGATAAAACGGCAGCAGCATTTCCATTTCGTCGCGGCGTGACATTTTTTCAGCGGCGCTCATGGCCACCCCCTATCGTAACCGGCAGCCTTGAGGGCTTCGCCGAGTTTCTTGCGGGCGTAGAACATCCTGGTCTTGACCGTGGCGACCGGGACGCCGAGTACCTCGCCGATCTCGCTCACCGATTGCCCGTGATAATAGGCAAGGTCGATCACCGTACGGTGCTCTTCCGGCATGGCATCGATAAAGCGTCGCAAGGCAGCGGCCTTATCTTCCTTCATCGTCACGACTTCCGGCGTGTCGGCACCGTCGGCGACCTGGGCCGCGTCATCGTCGTCGATCCAGTCTTCCTTCTTCTTGCGCAGCAGGGACAGCGCCTTGAAGCGGGCAATGCCGAGCAGCCATGTCGAGACCTCCGAGCGCCCCTCGAAGGCCGGCGCCTGCCGCCACAGCTCGAGGAACACCTCGTTCGCGATATCGTCGGCCATCAGTTCCGATCCCGTCTGGCGTGCCACGAAGCGGTAGACCCGCGCGTGGTGGCGCATGAACAGGAGCCGCACGGCGGCACGGTCGCCCTTCGCGACCCGCTCGACGAGCGCGCGATCGGTCTCCGCGGTCGTCATCGCCGGTCGAGCCGCCTGGCTCCTGCCTGCTCTGTCGCTGATCGGCCCAAAAAGGTTCACCGCATCCGCCCGAGGATTTTTGCGGAGGCTAGCCGAAGAGCGGAGAGGTTGCCAGAGTGTACCGTTCTCCCCCTTTTTAGGGATAATGTCTCAGTCAGTGGCGCCAAGCAGAAGGCGGCCGTCAGGCTCGCAATGACGGCGGCCACGAGGTGGCTCATACCTATCGGGCAAGGTGCAGTCGTTCAGCCTCGGGCGGAGCGCAATTGGACGACATCGCGGTGCAGGGATTCCCGACAGTTTTGTAACTCAAGGGTCCGCTGCCCGGCGACTAAGGTCCCGATCGCAAATGGCAATCCAGCCTGAAGAAACGAAATGTCATGACCAACAACAGCTGTACGGCCGCGATTCTCGTGGATCAGTCGCCGATGGCGGTGTTCGACGCCGTCATGCGTCCACGCGAGTGGTGGGGCGCATGAAGCCTTGTGCGGTCGGAAGGAGCTTTCCATGCGATTGATTAGGCTGAAAGCACCGGGAGGCTTGGAAAATCTCAAGCTGGTCGAGGAAGGTTGCCCGGAACCAGGGCCGGGTGAGTTGCTTGTCAGGATACGCGCGTGTTCGCTGAATTTCCATGACAGCATGGTGGCGCTGGGCAAGAAACCGTGCGCCGATGGCCGTATCCCGCTATCCGATAGCAGCATGCAGGATGGGCGGCCACATCGCACTGATCGGTGTCTTGACCGGCTTTGCCGCGCAAGTTTCGATCCCGGCCCTGTTTTCCAATCAGATTAGGGTCAGCGGAATCTCGATTGGCAGCAGGGCAGACCAGGACGACATGATTCGTGCCATAGAGGCCAACCGTTTGAAACCTGCTATCGACCGCAGTTTTCCGCTGCAGGAGATCGCCAGTGCCTCAAGCACTACGAGTCCCAAAAGCATTTTGGCAAGGTCTGTCTCGACCTTTGACTGCTGTATCCGGCCTCCATTCGGCGTCGCGCATTTCGGGCCGGCTTCATGTTCTCCGCAAGCAAGCAGGCTAGGCAGCAATCAGTCGAGAAATGGCTCGGCCTTCATCGTCGCCGGCACCGGCACGCCGAGGCGCGCAAGCACCGTCGGCGCGAGCTGCAGCTGATCGAGCAGCGTATTGGCTTCCGGACCCTCGCCGGATCCGAAGTAGTAAAGTGCGAAATCCTGCATCTCCTCGTCGTGGCCGCCATGATGGCCGCGATCGGTCTGGCCATGATCGGCGGTGACGATCACCTCGTAGCCAGCCTGCCGCCAGCGCGGCAGGAAGCCGGCGAGCATGGCGTCCATTGCATAGACGGCATGATCCATCTCGTGGCAGTCATGGCCGAAGCGGTGGCCCATCGAGTCCAGAGTGCAGCTGTGCAGGATGCCGTAGTCGATGCCGTAGCGCCTGGTCAGCATGGTCAACGTCGCGAACAGGTCGACGTCGCTCGGCGTCATCTGGTTCCTGGCATTGTAGCCGGTCATGGTGTGGAACCGGCCGTGGCTGATCGGCCTGCCCGGCTGGTCGAACTCCATGTCCTCGACCAGGTCGAACGGATAGGCCCGGAAGAATTCGGACCAGTAGGAATGGGTGACCGCACCCGTCTTGCCGCCGGCTCGGCTGACTTCGGAAAAGATGTCCGGCTGTTCGACGCGAAACCGGTTCTCGTTCGACAGGACACCGTGCACTTGGGGCGGCACGCCGGTGTGGATCGAGGCATAGCAGGATGCCGAGGTCGACGGCAGGACGGAGCGCATTTTCCATACGCGCGCTTCGCCGGATTGCACCCAGCCTTCGAGATTGCCCATCAGCCGTCGCCAGTTCCGGTAAGGCACGCCGTCGAGGATGATGAGCAATAGTTTTGTGTTGAGCGCCAAGGGCGCCTCCATGCGGCTTAATCGGAAAAGTCAGGGCGGGCCTGCCGTTCAATCCACGCCCGGACAAGATCGTCGGGCGCAAAGGGCCGCTAGTTCCCCGCGCTGGCCATGCGCCGTCCTTTGATCGCCTTTTCCAGCCAGCCGATCTCCATTTCTGGCACCGACGACAGCAAAAGATCGGTGTAGGCATCGAAGGGTGGCGTCAGCACGGTGCTCTTGGCGCCGTAGCGCACCACTTCGCCGCGATACATCACCGCGATCGAATCGGCGATCGACTTCACTGTTGCGAGATCATGGGTGATGAACAGATAAGCGACGTTTTCCTCTTTCTGCAGCTCGAGCAGCAGCTCCAGTATGCCGTGGGCGACCAGCGGGTCGAGCGCTGAGGTCACCTCGTCGCAGATGATCAGCTTCGGTTTGGCGGCGAGCGAGCGGGCAATGCAGACGCGTTGCTTCTGGCCGCCCGAAAGCTCGGCCGGATAGCGGTCCACATAGCCTTTGCCCATTTCGATCTTGTCGAGCAGTTCGGCGACGCGTTTGTCGCGCTCGCGCCCGCGCATCCCAAAATAGAATTCCAGCGGCCGGCCGATGATAGTGCCGACCGTCTGCCGCGGGTTCATCGCCACATCGGCCATCTGGTAGATCATCTGCAGCTGGCGAAGATCCTCTTTCGGCCGGTCGGCAAGCCGGTTGGCGAGCGGACGCCCGTCGAAGGTGACGGTCCCCTGTTCGGGCGGCAAGAGGCCGGTGATGGCGCGCGCCAGCGTCGACTTGCCGGAACCGGACTCGCCGACCACAGCCAGCGTCTGGCCCGGGAAAATATCGACCGAGACGTTCTTCAGCACCTTGATGTGACTGCGGCCATAGGCGGCAGTGATGTTCTTGACCGACAGGAACGGGCGCGTGCCGGGCTTCTGCTCCTGGTGTTCGATCTCATGCACCGAAACCAGTGCGTTGGTGTATTCCTGGCGCGGCTCCTTGATGATCTGGCGCGTGCCGCCCCATTCGACCAGCCGGCCGTGGCGCAGCACCATGATCTCGTCCGAGACCTGGGCGACGACCGCAAGGTCATGGGTGATGTAGAGCGCCGCGACATGCGTGTCGCGGATGGCGTCCTTGATCGCCGCCAAGACGTCGATCTGCGTCGTCACGTCGAGCGCGGTGGTCGGCTCGTCGAAGACGATCAGGTCGGGCTCCGAGCACAGCGCCATTGCCGTCATCACGCGCTGCAGCTGACCGCCCGAGACCTGGTGGGGGAAGCGCTCGCCGATGCTTTCGGGGTTCGGCAGGCTGAGCTTCTTGAACAGCGCCACGGCGCGCTTTTCGGCTTCGGCCCGCGTCGCCGTGCCGTGCAGGAGTGCTGCCTCGACCACCTGGTCCATCAGCCTGTGCGCCGGATTGAAGGCCGCTGCCGCCGATTGCGCGACATAGCAGACCTCGCGGCCGCGCAATTTGCGGAACCCTTCGTTGCCGCCCTTCAGGATGTCGCGGCCATTGAGGATGACCTCGCCGCCGGTGATGCGCACGCCGCCGCGGCCGTAGCCCATCGACGACAGGCCGATGGTCGACTTGCCGGCGCCGGACTCGCCGATCAATCCGAGCACCTTGCCCTTTTCGAGCGTCAGCGAGACGTCGTGCACCAGCACGATGTTCTTCGGCGCCTCGCCCGGCGGATATACGGTGGCCTCGATGCGCAGATTGCGGATGTCGAGCAGCACGCCGGACTTCGGTTGCCCAGGCATCGGTTGCTTGTCAGCCATTACCCGCGTCCTCCCTTCAGGCTTGTCGTGCGGTTCAGCACCCAGTCGGCGACGAGATTGACTGAAATCGCCAGCGCTGCGATCGCCGCCGCCGGAATGAGGGCGGCGCCTATGCCGAAGACGATACCATCCTTGTTTTCCTTGACCATTCCGCCCCAATCGGCGTCCGGTGGCTGCACGCCAAGCCCGAGGAAGGACAGCGTCGACAGGAACAGCACGGCATAGATGAAGCGCAGGCCGAGTTCCGAAACCAGCGGCGACAGCGCATTGGGCAGGATTTCGCGGAAGATGATCCAGCCGCTGCCTTCGCCGCGCAATTTGGCCGCCTCGACGTAATCCATGACGTTGATGTCGACGGCGACCGCCCTCGACAGGCGGTAGACGCGGGTCGAATCCAGAACGCCCATGACCAGGATCAGCGTCACCAGATTGGATGGCAGCACCGAAAGCACGACAAGGGCCATGATCAGCGTCGGGATCGACATCAGGAGATCGACGAGACGCGACAGCAGCGTGTCGAACCAGCCGCCGAAAACCGCTGCCGAAAAGCCGAGAATGGCGCCGAGCGAGAACGACAGCGCGGTCGCCAGCACCGCGATGAAAAGGGTGATGCGGGCGCCGTAGATCATGCGCGACAACAGATCGCGGCCGAGATTGTCGGTGCCCAGCCAATGCGCCGCCGACATCGGTTCCCAAGGGACGTCGCTGACGATCTCGGCATTGCCGTGCGGCGCGATCCACGGCGCGAAAATCGCCGCCAGAACGAACAGCGCCGTCAGCACGATGCCGACCAACGCCGGGATGGGAATGCGTTTGATGACGAGCATACCCGACCCCTTCATTTCGGATGTCTGAGGCGCGGATTGGCGACGATCGCCGCTATGTCCGCGATGATGTTGAGGCTGATATAGACGGCGGCGAAGATCAGCCCGACCGCCTGCACCACCGGCACGTCACGCTTGGTGACGTGGTCGACGAGATATTGGCCCATACCCGGATAGACGAAGATGACTTCGACCACGACGACGCCGACGATGAGATAGGCGAGATTGAGCATGACGACGTTGATGATCGGCGCAATCGCATTGGGGAAGGCATGCCTGCGGATAACCGCGAAGGCCGAAAGCCCCTTGAGTTCGGCGGTTTCGACATAGGCCGACTGCATGACGTTGAGGATCGCGGCGCGCGTCATGCGCATCATATGGGCGAGCACCACCAGGGTCAGCGCCGCCGCCGGCAGTGCTATGGCCTGGATGCGTTCGCCGAACGGCATCCCGTCATAGACGGTGGAAATGGCGGGAAACCATTGATGTTGCACCGCGAAGAAAAAGACGAGCACATAGCCGACGAAGAATTCCGGGAAGGACGTCGAGGCCAGCGCCAGTCCCGAGATCAGCTTGTCGACCCAGCCATTGCGGTAGCGCACCGCGATCAGCCCGAGGATGATCGCCAGCGGCACCGCGACGACCGCCGCCCAGAAGGCGAGGAACAGTGTGTTCCACAGCCTTCCCTTGATAGAGGTTGCGATATCCTGACCGCTCGACATAGCCGTGCCGAGATCACCGGTCAGGATGCCGCCGAGCCAGCGAAAATAACGGATGTAAGCGGGATCATTGAGGCCGAGCTGCTCGCGCAGATTGGCGAGCGACTCCGGTGTCGCCGACTGCCCGAGAATGGCTTGCGCGACGTCGCCGGGCAGGATCTGGGTGCCGGCGAAGATCAGGACCGAAACGGCCAATAGAAGGATGATGCCCAGCGCAATGCGCTGGGCCACCAGTTTCACGATGGGTGAGGACATATCCGCAAGGCCGGGCTCAGGCTTCGAGCCAGCACTTCGCCAGTGCATATCCGTTCATCAACTCCTGATGCGGATCATCCACCCAGCCGGCAACCTTGGCGCCCGTCGCGTCGATGAACTGGTTGAACATCGGCAGGATCAGGCCGCCCTCGTCGCGCACCATTACGGCCATGTCGTGGTACATTGCCTTGCGCTTGGCCTCGTCGAGCTCGGCGCGGGCCGCCAGCACCATCTTGTCGAAATCCGGACGCTTGAACCGTGTGTCGTTCCAGTCGGCGGTCGACAGATAGGCGGTAGAGTACATCTGGTCCTGAGTCGAGCGGCCGCCCCAGTAGGAGGCGCAGAAGGGCTGCTTGTTCCAGACTTCCGACCAGTAGCCGTCGCCCGGTTCGCGCTTGATCTCCAGCTTGATGCCGGCCTTGGCCGCGCTTTGCTGGAACAGCTGTGCGGCGTCGACGGCACCGGGGAAGGCGACGTCCGACGTCCGGAGCAGGACGGCACCGTCATGGCCCGATTTCTTGTAGTGGAACTTGGCCTTGTCGGGATCGTATTTGCGCTGCTCGATCTCGGTGAATAGCGGGTACGATGCATTGATCGGGAAGTCGTTGCCGAGCGAGCCATAGCCACGCAGCACCTTGTTCAGCATTTCCTCGCGGTCGATCGCCAGCTTCAACGCCATCCGCAAGTCGTTGTTGTCGAACGGCGCGGTGTCGCAGTGCATGATGAAGACGTAGTGGCCGGGTCCAGAATGGTTGCGGATGGTGACGCCGGGCACGCGCTTGATCAGGTCGACGATCTTCGGCTCGACGCGGTTGATCATGTGGACCTGGCCGCCCTGCAGCGCCGCCGTACGCGCCGTGGCGTCGTTGATGACGATGATCTCTATCTGGTCGGCATGGCCCATCTTGTCGCCCTGCCAGTAATTGGCGAAGCGCTCGCCGCCGTGGCGCACGCCGGGCTCGTTGGTGGTGACCTTGTAAGGACCCGCCGAGATACCGGCATCGGCCTTGTCCTTGCCGCCGTTCGGCTGGATGATCAGGTGATAGTCGCTAAGCAGATAGGGCAAGTCGGCGTTTGGCTCCTTCAGCGTCAGCACCACTTCCTTGCCGCTGGCCTTGATGCTCTCGATGCCTTTCATGTAACCGAGCGCGCCGGACTTCGACTTCTCGTCCGAATGGCGTTCGAGGGTGGCGGCCACGTCCTCTGCGGTCACCTTCTTGCCGTTGTGGAACTCGACGCCATCGCGGATCTTCAGCGTCCAGGTCTTGGCGTCGTCCGACGAGCCGATCTCCTCGGCAATGCGGTTCTCGAGCTTGCCTTCGGGAGACAGTTCGACGATCAGTTCGCCCCACATCTTGCCGAAGGCGAACGGCACCTGCGTCATGAACAGCGCCGGATCGAGGCTGTTGGTGGATTCGCCACCGACCAGGCCGGCCTTGAGCGTGCCGCCCTTGACCGGACCCGCCGCGCGGGAAGCGCTGGAAAGCAGCGAATTGGCGAAGGTTGCGGTGACGCCGAGCGCTGCCGCCCGGCCGAGAAAATCGCGACGGCTCAGCTTGCCGGACGCAACGCGCCGGCTCAGATATTCCAGTTCGTTCGACATGTTAAGTTCCTCACTCTGTTGGTCCGACCTTATGGTCGTTTTTTCTCGTTTCGATCGGGAGAATAATGACCGTAAGGGAAAGCGGTAAGCAAGACCGAATGCGACATGCCGTGGCGTAAATCGTGCGTCGCAATTGGACCAATCGCGATAAGCGCTCAAAGCAGTGCGCGCGGGATTTTCTCCTCGAAGTTGCGCTCGAAGACCAGTTTCTCGCCTTCATAGGCTTCAATTCTGGCGCTAACCATGAAGCTTTGCGAGTCGGAGCGCATTTCGGCGAAGGTTTCGGTGCGCACCGACCATCCATTTCGCGACAGCGTCTGGGTCCAATGCGTCTTGCCCGACGCTGACAGCGGATTGTCGGGATGGATCGACCATGTCTCTCTGGCGACGCTCCCATTGGCGAGGCCATGCTCCAGGTCGCGCACCTCACCAAAATCATCGACGATGGAAAGCGTGATCATTCCGGTCTTTTCGTCGCGGTCGACATGACGCTCGGAATTGGCGGCGCGGACCGTTTCGGTTGCCCAGGGCGTGGCGCCTTCGGGGGCGGGGAAGGTGACCTCGTCGCCTGTCAACGGCGGGCGCAGCGGCAGCATCAACGCCGCGGCCGACAATTCCAGCCGGACCGGCTCCGGCGACGGCCAGATCATCGGCCAATAACTGTTGGAGATGGCAACACGCAAGCGGTGGCCGGCCGGCACGCGATAGGCGCATTGGTCGAGCACCACCCGGGCGCTGACGGTTTCGCCGGGCACCAGCGCTTCGGGAAATTCATGCGAGTTGCGATGCGTCAGGTTGAGCACGCCGTAGGAGATCAGCTCCGACGCTCCGTCCGGATGGACGTCGCACAGCCGAACCGCGATGTTCGCCTGGCGCCGGTCCGACGAGACCCTGACCACAACTTCGGGAGCACCGACGATGTCAACCGCTTCGGTCAGCACCGGATGGTCGAAGCACACCGACAGTGCATCGTCGGGGCGCTGGTCACCCGGCAGTTCCGGGCCGAAGGTGAAGGGGAAATATTCGCCACCGGCAAGGCCGCAGCTTTGCGGCGAAGCGACGATAGCGTGGTTGCCTTCAGCGATAAGCTCAACTTCTTGCGTCTTGATGTTGGGTGACGGCCATTCTGATTCAGCGACCCAGCGGCCCGGCCGCTCGGGATGCCAGCGCGCCGGACGCACGCTGTCCATGACATAGGCGCGGTAGGCGGGGTCGGCCTCGACGCCGGTGTCGATGTCCTTGAGCCAGCGATCCCACCAGCGCAAGGCCTCCTGCAGGAAGCCGATGCGCGGTTCGGGCGCGGCATAATGCGGGTATTTGTGGATCCAGGGGCCGACGATGCCCTTGACCGGCGCCTCGATATTGGCGGCGAGATGGGAAATCGTATTGCGATAGCCGTCATGCCAGCCGCCGATCGACAGCACGGCGGCGTGGATGGCGGGATAGTCCTCGCAGATCGAGCCGCGCTTCCAATAGGCGTCGCGGTGCTGGTGCTTCAGCCACAGCGGCGCCAGGAAGGGCTGGTTCTCCAGCCGGGTCAGCCACAGGTCGCGCCATCTGTTGTCGCCGGCCAGCAACGGATCCGGCGGTCGCGACGAATAGGACAGCATGGTCGAGGCCCAGCCGAAATTCTCGATCAGCAGGCAGCCGCCCTTGTAATGGATGTCGTCGGCATAGCGGTCGACCGTCGAACAGAGACTGATGACCGCCTTCAGCGCCGCCGGCTGCTTGGCTGCTACCTGCAGGCAATTGAAGCCGCCCCACGAAATGCCCATCATACCGACATTGCCGTTGCACCAGGGCTGGGCCGCAGCCCAAGCGATGACATCGCAGGCGTCCTGCAGCTCTTGCTCGGAATATTCGTCGTCCATCAGCCCTTCGGAATCGCCATTGCCGCGCATGTCGACGCGGATCGAGGCGTAGCCATGGCCAGCGAAATAAGGATGCGTCAGCTGATCGCGATAGATCGTGCCGTCGCGCTTGCGGTAGGGCAGGTGCTCGAGGATCGCCGGCACTGGATCGTCGGCAGCATCGGCCGGCATCCACACCCGCGCCGATAGCCGGCAGCCGTCCGGCATGACGATCCCCATGTCCGGAAATTCAACGACCTTGCGGGGAAATTCAGTGACGGTTTTCATGCGGCCACATGATGGAGCCGCTGCCGATGCGTCGTGGGCCAGCCAACGAATTCGGCTGGTCAATCCGCGTCAACTCAGCGGAATGTCGTTGTCGGCCTTGCCAGCCTGGTAGGCGCCGGACAGTTCGTCGTAGCGCGCGGAGATTTTGCCGATCCGCGTTTCCAGTCGCAGGCGCTCGATCTCGGGCAGCGACCGCACCAATTTGCGGATCGAGAGGCTCTTCCAATAGGCGTTCTCGGCATTGTAGCCGCCGGGGTCGAGGGTGAAGACCTCCTTCAGGATCTTCAGATCGTGCGGGATGTCGAAGCTGTCGCGCGAATCCTCGTGGCTGAACAGATAGTAGAAATTGTCGAAGCCGGTCCAGGTGATCGCCGACAGGCAGAGCGAGCAAGGTTCGTGAGTGGCAAGAAAGATCGCATCCCTGGTATCGACGCGCTCGGCCTTCGGCATTTCGTAGAAGCGCTTCAGGCAATGCACCTCGCCGTGCCAGAGCGGGTTTTCTGTCTCATTGTTGGTTTCGGCCAGCACCAGCGAACGGTCGTCCTTGCGCAGGATCGCCGCGCCGAACAACTTGTTGCCATGCGCGACGCCTTCGACGGTCTTCGGCACGATGTCGTGCTCGATGACGTCGAGCAGGCGGTCGATCAGCGAAATGTCGGTCATCATCGGCTCCCATCGGGAAGATCGATCTCGTAGGCGTGCGAGAAATGGCACTCTTCGAGATTGGAGCCGTCGCCGCCACGATCGACGATCAGGAAGTCCTGCGGCTCGCCGATCGGCGTCAGCACGCCGTGCCACAAATTGCGCGGATAGTTGACACCTTGCCCGGGCGCAGTGATGAAGGCATGCGGCTCGCCCGGGCCTTCCTCGCCATCATGGCAGACGACGACTAGGAACGGCCGTGGTGACAGCGGGATGAAGGCCTGGCTGCCGAACGGATGGCGCTCCACCATGGTAAGCTTCAACGGCAGCTCATAGGGCGTGCCACGCACCATCGAGATCAGCACGCGCGCATTCGGCCCTCGTGCTTCCGCGGTGGCGAGGTCGTGGTAGCGCTCGGCCTTGCCGTCATTGATCGGATAATGGTTGTCGCCGCCCATATCGATAACGTCGCCGAATTCGGCGAAATTCTCGCGGGTCAGCGGCCGCGCGACGATGCGGGTCATGGTGTAGGTCTCGCGACGCCGGCGCTGCCAAGCTTGGCGTGGCGGTTGACGTCCTTGTAGAGGAGATAGCGGAATTTGCCTGGGCCGCCGGCATAACAAGCCTGCGGGCAGAAGGCGCGCAGCCACATATAGTCGCCAGCCTCGACTTCTACCCAGTCCTGGTTGAGACGATAGACCGCCTTGCCCTCCAGCACATAGAGCCCGTGCTCCATGACATGCGTTTCGGCGAAGGGAATGACCGCGCCCGGCTCGAGCGTGACGATGGTGACATGCATGTCGTGCCGCATGTCTTCAGGATCGACGAAGCGCGTCGTCGCCCATCGGCCTTCGGTACCCGGCATCGGGCTCGGCGCGATGTCGTGTTCGTTGGCGAAGAACGTTTGCGGCGTATCGATGCCGTCGACCGCATCATAAGCCTTGCGGATCCAGTGGAAGCGGACGGCGGCGCCGCTCTCATTGCGCACCGTCCACCCGCTCGCCGGCGGCAGGAAGGCAAAGCCGCCCGGCCTCAAGCTATGTTTCTTGCCGACAAGCGAAACGCTTAGCTCGCCTTCGACCACGAACAGCGCACCTTCAGCGGCGACGTCAAGCTCAGGGCGGTCGCTGCCGCCGCCAGGCGCGAGCTCGACGATATATTGCGAAAACGTCTCGGCAAAACCCGACAGCGGCCGCGACAGCACCCAGACGCGTGTCCCATCCCAGAACGGCAAGGCGCTGGTGACGATGTCCTGCATCACGCCTTTGGGGATGACGGCATAGGCCTGCGTGAATACGGCGCGGCCGGTCAGCAATTCGCTCTGGCCGGGATGTCCGCCCTGCGGCGCATAATAGGTTCGCTCGGCCATTTTCATCATATCCATAAATTCAAGCCTGTTGCGGAAGCCAGGGCCCATCGCGGCAGCCAAAGCCTATTGCGGAAGCATGTCCTTGAGACGAAGCAGCGCGATGCGCTCGACCTGTCTGCAGGCGGTTTCGAATTCGACATCGTGGCTGTTGCCAATACGCGCCTCGAACTCGGCCAGGATCTCCCCCTTGGTCTTGCCTTTCACCGCAATAATGAAGGGGAAACCGAAACTGGTGACGTAGGCGGCATTGAGTTTTGCGAACAGCTCGCGCTCCTTGTCGGTCAGCGCGTCGAGCCCGGCCGAAGCCTGTTCCCTCGACGATTCCGCCGTCAGCCGCCTGGCCTGCGCCAGTTTTCCGGCAAGATCGGGGTGGGCATTGAGCACGGAAAGCCGCTCGGCCTCGCTCGCCGCGCGAAAGACGCGGCAGAGCGCATTGTGCAGCCCGCCGGCACTGTCATGCGCCGGGCCGAGCTCCAGCTCATAGGCGCGCTCGGCAATCCACGGCGAATGCTCGAACACGCCGCCGAATGCCTGGACGAAGGCCTCGAATTCCATTTTCGACGGGCGCAGCGCCGGCAGCCGGAACGGATGCGTCTCCTGCCAGTGTTTTGCAATGTCGATGCGCCGTGCCAGCCAGACCTTGTCGTGCGATTTGACGTAGTCGATGAAGCGCTTCAGTGCCGCGACCCGGCCCGGCCGCCCAACCAGGCGGCAGTGCAGGCCGATATTCATCATGCGCGGCCGCCCTGCCTTGCCCTCGGCATAGAGCGTGTCGAAACTATCCCTGAGATAGGCAAAGAACTGGTCGCCCGAGTTGAAGCCCTGCGGCGTGGCAAAGCGCATGTCGTTGGCGTCGAGCGTATAGGGGATGACCAGCTGCGGCTTCGCCGACCCGTCCGGTGCCGCATGCTCGAACCAGTAAGGGAGTTCGTCGTCATAGGTGTCCGACACATAGTCGAAGCCGCCCTCCTCCGCCGCCAGCCGCACCGTGTTGATCGAGGTGCGGCCGGTGTACCACCCGGTCGGCCGCGCACCTGTGACCTCATAATGCAGCCGGATCGCCGCTTCCATGTCGCGGCGCTCGTCTTCTGGCGCGTGGTCGCGGTAGTCGATCCATTTCAGTCCGTGCGAGGCGATCTCCCAGCCGGCCTCCTGCATCGCCGCAACCTGATCGGGCGAACGCGCCAGGGCGGTGGCGACGCCGTAACAGGTGATCGGCACTTGCGCCTCGCTGAACAGGCGCAGCAATCGCCAGAAGCCGGCGCGGGCGCCGTATTCGTAGATCGATTCCATGTTCCAGTGACGCTGGCCGGGCCAGGGCGCGGCGCCGACGATCTCCGACAGGAAAGCCTCCGAAGCCTTGTCGCCGTGCAGGACGCAATTCTCGCCGCCCTCCTCGTAATTGACGACGAACTGCACCGCGACATGCGCCCCGCCGGGCCATTTCGGATCGGGCGGATTGGCTCCGTAGCCGCGCATATCTCGTTCGTAACGCATTCTCGCTCCTGCCGGAAAGTGTGATCAGGATAGTCGAAAGGAGTGCCTGCGCATTCCCCCGAAATTTTTGAAAGTGTTTTTGTCGCGCTCCGCTCGACCGGGACTTATGCATCGCCTTTAATTGGCGCACAATTCATGAATAGTGTTCGACTGTGCAGGGAATGGAGCAGCCAGTGGCGGAAACGTCGAAAGCCGAAGGCGGGCGCCTGACGACCCACGTCCTCGACACCGCAGCCGGCAAGCCGGCGGCCGGTCTGTCGATCGAACTCTATCATCTTGACGGTCAGGCCCGGACGCATCTGAAGACGGTCGTCACCAATGATGACGGCCGTTGCGATGCTCCGCTGCTTGCTGGCGCGGAATTCCGTACCGGCGAATACGAGCTGATCTTTGCGGCCGGCGATTATCTGCGCCGGCAAGGGACAAAACTGCCAGAACCGGCCTTCCTCGACCATGTGCCGATCCGCTTCGGCATGGCCGAGCCGACGCACTATCATGTGCCGCTGCTTCTGTCGCCGTACGGTTATTCGACTTACCGGGGAAGCTGAGATGGCCGGGATCAAGACACGCAACGAAATCCGCTTCATCCTCAATGGCGAGGACGTCGCGCTCGGCACGGTTGCACCCGACCAGACACTGCTCGATTGGCTGCGGCTCGACCGCTCGCTGCGCGGCACCAAGGAAGGTTGCGCCGAGGGCGACTGCGGCGCCTGCACGGTGCTGGTCGGCAGGCTCTCCGGTGGAACACTGGTCTATGAAAGCGTCAATGCCTGCATCCGTTTCCTTGGCTCGCTGGACGGCACGCATGTCGTGACCGTCGAGCATTTGCGCGGCGACGCAGGAAAACTGCACCCCGTGCAGCAGGCGATGGTCGATTTCCACGGCTCGCAATGCGGCTTCTGCACGCCGGGTTTCGTCATGTCGCTTTATGCGCTGTGGATGCGGTCGCCGGAGCCGTCGGACGCCGCCATTGAAAAGGCGCTGCAAGGCAATCTCTGCCGCTGCACCGGCTACGAGGCGATCATGCGCGCCGCACGTGCCATCTCCAGCTACGGCAAGGCTGCCAAGGACCCGCTGGCGGCGGAGCGCAAGGCAGTCACGGCCAAGCTGGAAGCGATGAAGGACGGTTCGCGCATCGAGATCGGCTCCGGCAATAAGCGGCTGATCGTGCCGGCCAATGCTGACGATCTGGCCAGCGTGCTGGTCAAGGAGCCGGGCGCCACTATCGTCGCGGGTTCGACCGATGTCGGCCTTTGGGTTACCAAGCACATGCGCGATATTGCGCCGGCGGTTTTCATCGGCAATCTCGACGGTCTGTGCGGGATTTCCGAGGACAAGGGCGTCATCTCGATCGGCGCCGGTGTCACCTATAGCGAAGCCTTCGCGACGCTGGCGAAGCGCATCCCGGCGCTCGGCCCGCTGTTCGACCGCATCGGCGGCGACCAGGTGCGCAACATGGGCACCATCGGCGGCAATATCGCCAATGGCTCGCCGATCGGCGACACGCCGCCGCCGTTGATCGCACTCGGTGCCCGCCTGACGCTGCGCCGCGGCGACAAGCGGCGGACGATCCCGCTCGAGGAGTTTTTCATCGCCTATGGCAAGCAGGACCGGCAGCCCGGCGAATTCGTCGAGGCCGTGCATGTTCCGGTGCCGGGCAGCGAGACGAAATTTGCCGTCTACAAGATCACCAAGCGCCGCGACGAAGACATAACAGCAGCGCTAGGCGCGTTTTTCCTGAAGCTCGCCGGTGATGGCAAGGTGGCGGGCGTGCGCATCGCCTATGGCGGCATGGCGGCAACGCCGAAGCGAGCCTTTGGCGTCGAAAAGGCATTGCTTGGCAAGCCCTGGACGGAAGCGACGGTGGAGGCGGCGATGGCCGCGTACTCCGGCGATTTCACCCCGCTGACCGACATGCGGGCAAGCGCCGAATACCGGGCGCTGGCGGCGCGCAACCTGCTGCTGCGCTTCTTTGCCGAAACCACCGGTACCCGGGCGCCGATCCAGGTATCACGGCACGAGGCGGCATGATGAACAAGCACGCCACCCCAAACCTGAAGGCGCAAAAAATCGCCGGCGGCGTCGCAACCGACCAGCGCCATGATTCCGCGCACAAGCATGTCAGTGGCACGGCCGTCTATATCGACGACATGCCGGAACCGGCCGGCACGCTGCACGGCTGCCTTGGGCTTTCGACGGCGACGCATGCCACCATCACCAGCATGGACCTTTCGGCGGTGCGCGCCGCACCCGGCGTCATCGATGTGCTGACGGCGAGCGACGTGCCAGGCGAGAACGACATTTCGCCGACCGGCCGTCACGACGAGCCGGTGCTGGCCGACGGCAAGGTGCAATTTTTCGGTCAGCCGATCTTCTGCGTCATCGCTGAAACCCGCGAGCAGGCGCGCCGTGCAACGAGGCTGGCCAAGGTCGAATACAAGGAATTGCCGTTCGTCGCCGATGTCGCCGAGCTCGATCCCCGGAAAGACAAGCTGGTCACGCCGCCGCTGACGTTGAAGCGGGGTGATGCAGCGGCTGCGATCAATGCGGCGCCGCGCCGGCTGAAGGGAAAAATGCGCATCGGTGGCCAGGAGCATTTCTATCTCGAAGGCCATATCGCCTTGGCCATTCCTGGCGAGGACCACGACGTCACCATCTATTCCTCGACCCAGCACCCGAGCGAAATCCAGCACATGGTCAGCCACGCGCTCGGTGTGCCGAGCCACGCGGTGACGGTGGAAATCCGCCGGATGGGCGGCGCTTTCGGTGGCAAGGAAACGCAAGGCAATCAGTTTGCGGCATTGGCTGCTGTCGCCGCGAAGAAACATCATCGGGCCGTGAAAATCCGGCCCGACCGCGACGACGACATGATCGCCACCGGCAAACGCCACGATTTCCTCGTCGACTACGAGGTCGGCTTCGACGACGAGGGCAATATTCTGGGCGTAGATTTCATGTTCGCGGCGCGCTGCGGCTTCTCGGCCGACCTCTCCGGCCCGGTCACCGACCGCGCCCTGTTCCATTGCGACAACACCTATTTCTGGCCGGCGGTGCACGCGCAATCGGCGCCGCTCTACACCAATACCGTATCGAACACCGCCTTTCGCGGCTTCGGCGGTCCGCAAGGCATGGTCGGCGCCGAGCGCGTCATCGACGAAGTCGCGTTTGCCGTCGGCAAGGACCCGCTCGAAATCCGCAAGAAGAATTTCTACGGCACCAGCGACCGCAACATCACGCCCTACCACCAGACGGTCGAGGACAACATCATCCAGCGCATCGTCGCCGAGCTGGAGGCGAGTTCCGACTATGCGAGGCGCCGCCGCACCATCGATGCTTTCAATGCCAACAGCCGCTTCATCAAGCGCGGACTGGCGCTGACGCCGGTCAAGTTCGGCATCTCGTTCACCGCCACTCATTACAACCAGGCCGGCGCGCTGGTGCATGTCTATACCGACGGTTCGGTGCATCTGAACCACGGCGGCACCGAGATGGGGCAGGGCCTCTATGTCAAGGTGGCGCAGGTCGTGGCGGAAGAGTTCCAGATCGACCTCGATCAGGTCAAGATCACCGCGACGACGACCGGCAAGGTGCCGAATACCTCGGCCACCGCCGCGTCTTCCGGCTCCGACCTCAACGGCATGGCGGCGCAGAATGCCGCCCGCCAGATCAAGGACCGGTTGATCAATTTCGCCGTCGAGAGATACCAGGTGCCGCGCGATCAGGTGCTGTTCTTGCCCAACCGCGTGCGCATCGGCAACCAGGAGATCGCCTTCGCCGATCTCGTCAGGCAGGCCTATATGGCGCGCATCCAGCTTTCGGCGGCGGGTTTCTACAAGACGCCGAAAATCCATTGGGACCGCGACAAGGGCGAGGGCCATCCCTTCTATTATTTCGCCTATGGCGCCGCGTGCTCGGAAGTCTCTGTCGATACGCTGACCGGCGAATATATAGTCGAGCGCACCGACATCCTGCACGAAACCGGCCGCTCGCTGAATCGCGCCATCGACCTCGGCCAGATCGAGGGCGGTTTCATCCAGGGTATGGGTTGGCTGACGACGGAGGAACTGTGGTGGGACGACAAGGGGCGGCTGCGCACCCACGCGCCGTCGACCTACAAGATCCCGCTCGCGTCGGACCGGCCGAAGATTTTTAACGTGACTTTGGCCGCCTGGGCGCAAGCGGGCGAGCCGACGGTGCACCGCTCCAAGGCGGTCGGCGAGCCGCCCTTTCCGCTCGCAATGTCGGTGCTGCATGCCCTATCGGACGCTGTGGCGAGCGTTGCCGGCCACAAGATCTGCCCGCGCCTCGACCCGCCGGCCACGCCGGAGCGTGTGCTGATGGCGATCGAACGGCTGAAGCGGGAAGCCAGGACCGGCACTTGAATCCCGGAAAACGTGCAATTCAGGCCGAAAAACGCTATATTTCCCAATAGGGAACGCGAATGATGGACGCGAAAGTGCAGA
Source organism: Mesorhizobium sp. M1428 (assembly GCF_040317515.1). Taxonomy (NCBI): domain Bacteria; kingdom Pseudomonadati; phylum Pseudomonadota; class Alphaproteobacteria; order Hyphomicrobiales; family Phyllobacteriaceae; genus Mesorhizobium; species Mesorhizobium sp. M1428. The sequence goes on along the minus strand of NZ_JAMYKT010000018.1, from coordinate 77,339 downwards.
GCCTGAAAGCCTTTCTTGCCGGTGCCGGCCAGGTCGCCTTGGTTGAGGTGGCCGGGACAAAAGGTTCGACGCCGCGCGAAACGGGTGCCTTCATGCTCGTCTCAGGATCGGCCACTTTCGGCACGATCGGCGGCGGCCAGCTCGAATATATGGCGATCGACAAAGCGCGGCAGATGCTTTTCTCCCCCCTTGAGGGGGACATGGCCGCGGAGCGGCCAGAGGGGGTCGTCTCAGAAGGTACCGCCAGCGCGTCGAGCACTGCCGCGGCGACCCCACCCGGCGGCTTCGCCGCCACCCTCCCCTCAAGAGGGAGGGATATCCGCGCCACGCTCGACATCGCGCTCGGGCCGGAGATCGGCCAATGCTGCGGCGGCAGGGTCGAGCTGCTGATCCGGCTGGTCAACGCCGCGCATGAGGCCAAGCTTGTTGCGGAGGCGGAGGCCGAGGAGGCGCAACTGCCGCATGTCTACATCTTCGGCGGCGGCCATGTCGGCCATGCGCTGGCCTCGGCGGTGGCTTTGCTGCCGGTACGTGTCGTCGTTGTCGAGACGCGAGCCGAGGCGCTGGGGGGCATGCCGGATACGGTCGAAACCAAGCTGACGCCGATGCCTGAGGCAATGGTGCGCGAAGCCCCGGCTGGATCCGCCTTCGTCGTCCTTACCCACGACCATGCGCTGGACTTCCTGATCGTCGCCGAGGCGCTGAAACGCCGCGATGCCGCCTATGTCGGCATGATCGGCTCCAGAACCAAGAAGGCGACGTTCCGGAACTGGTTCCTGAAATCGGCGGACGGAGGCGAGGCGGAATTTGCCCGCCTCGTCTCGCCGATCGGCGGCGGTGCCGTCAAGGACAAGCGCCCGCAAGTGATCGCCGCACTCGCCGCAGCCGAAATCATGACGGCGTTGGCGGCCCACGGGATAACACCGGCAGCTCCGTCCAAAGCCCGTCGCGGCAAGGCGATGGCCGGCTGACGTTCCTTCTATTCCTTCTCCTGCGTGTGCGCCTCCAGGAACCACAGCAATTTGTCGAGCGAGCGCGAATAGGCGGTGAAGATGTCGGCGGTGTCGGCGTCACCCGCGCCAGCCGCTTCGTCGATTGCCGCGCGTGCCCGCTTGGCGGTTGCGGCATACCGGTCGATCAGCGCCGCCAGGTGATCCCGGGTCTTGTGGATGTCGGTCGGATAGGCCTCGAGCATAGTCGCCTTCGAGACCTCCTGCGAGGTGCCGAGCGCCGTGCCGCCGAGCTGTACGGCGCGCTCGGCAATGGTGTCGACATGGCCGTCGATCTCCTCGCGGAACGTGTCGAGCATCTCGTGAATGGCGATGAATTGCGGTCCCTTGACGTTCCAGTGCGCCTGCTTGGTGATCAAGGCCAGATCGATGGCGTCGGCGAGGCGGGCATTGAGAAGGTCGATACACTCTTTCTTGGCATTGGATTGCAGGTCGTTGCGGGTGGCGATGGCATCCATGATCGGCTCCTGTGGCGGTGCGTCCGCGTGGTTTGAAGAGGGCGAAGTTTGGGATGGTCAAATCGAATATGCGCGCAGACGCCCTCATCGCCGCGGCACAGCATCCCAAAACGGCGATCTCCGACTTTCGTTCCGCTCGTCGTTTACGCCGGCCTTTTCAAGCCCAGATGGTCGCGCAGCGTGCTGCCTTCATAATCCTTCCGGAACAGCCCGCGCCGCTGCAGCTCCGGCACGACGAGTGTGGCAAAGGCATCGAGTTCGCCGGGAAAATAGGATGGCATGACGTTGAAACCGTCTGCCGCGCCGCCCTCGAAGCGTGCCTCGAGCTCGTCGGCGATCTGGGCCGGCGTTCCGACGACGCGCCAATGGCCGCGCGCGCCGGCGAAATGACGGGCAAGCTGGCGAATGGACAGCTTGTTGCGGCGTGATTGCTCGATGACCAGCGCCTGCCGGCTCTGCATGCCTTCGCTGGCCGGCAGCTCGGGCAGCGGTCCGTCGATGGGATAGCGCGCGAGATCGGATATGCTGAGATAGCTGGAAAGCAGCGCGACTCCGACATCGTCCGGTATCAGCTCCTGCAGTTCATCATGTTTTGCCCGGGCTTCCGCTTCGCTTGCCGCGACGACCGGCGCGACACCGGGCATGATCTTGACGTCCTCCGGCTCGCGCCCATGGGCCGCCAGCCGTCCCTTGAGGTCGTCGTAGAAGGCCTTCGCCTCCTCGAATGTCTGCGCCGCCGTGAACACCACGTCGGCGGTCCGGGCGGCGAGATCGCGGCCCTCGTCCGACGCTCCTGCCTGAACCATGACCGGCGCACCTTGTGGCGAGCGCGGCAGATCGAGCGGGTCGCGCACCGAAAAACTTCTGCCTTCGTGTCCACCCTGGCCTCGCCAAAGGCCGGTAACCACGGCAGCGAATTCGCGCGCGCGTTCGTAACGGTCCGCATGTGGGCGCAGTCCGGTCGAGCCGAAATTGGCGGCCTCGATCTGGCTCGCCGAAGTGACGAGGTTCCAGCCGGCTCGGCCACCGCTCAGATGGTCGAGCGACAGGAAGGTCCGCGCCAGTCCGTAAGGCTCGTTATAGCTCGTCGACGCCGTGGAGACGAGGCCGATGCGCTCCGTCTGGACGGCGAGCGCGGCAAGCAGGCTGATCGGCTCGAAGCCGATCGAGCGCGACGTTTGGCTGGCGATGTCGACATTGGCCTCGCGCACGCCGGCGGCGTCCTCGCAGAAGATCATGTCGAACTTGGCTGCTTCCGCCGTCCGCGCCAGCTGGACGTAGTGGTCGATGTCTATGCCGGCCGTGACATGCGCCTGCGGGTGGCGCCAGGCGGCGATATGGTGGCCCGTCGCCCACAGGAAGGCGCCGAGCTTCATCTGGCCTCGACCGGCGCTCATTGCCGATCCTGACCTGCAAGCCCGAGATGGGCACGCAGTGTCGCCGCGCTGTAGCCCGACCGGACAAGGCCGCGGCGGCGAAGCTCCGGCAGCACGAGACCGACGAAATCGTCGAGCGCCGACGTGAGCGGCGTGGCGATGTTGAAACCGTCGCAGGCTTTCGAGCGAAAGCACTCTTCGAGCCTGTCCGCAAACAGGTCCGGTGCGGCGGTTATTTCGGCGCTGACGGTAACGTTCATCAGCACTTTCAGCGCCTCCGGCCCGCGCCCGAAGGCAAGCGCACGGCGCTTCAGATCGCCAGCCTTCGCCGGCCCGATCGATGGCTCATCCAGCAGGACGACATCGGCGCTGCGGGCGGCGATAGCCATGTCGGGCTCGGACAGGCCGGACACGACCAGCACCGGCGTGTCCTGCGGCGACCGCGCCACGTTGAGCGGCCCGCGCACGGAAAAATATTCGCCCTTGTGGTCGAGAACGTGCATCTTCTCGGGATCGAAGAAGCGGCCGCCAACTTTGTCGAACAGCAGCACGTCTGCGTCCCAGCCGTTCCACAGGCCTTGCACGATGCCGATGAATTCATCGGCGCGCAGGCGGAAATCGTCGCCGGAAAACCCTTCCGGTCGGCTGAAATTGGCCGCCTCGCGCGGGTCGGGCATCATACTCGCGTTCCAGCCGGCGCGGCCATGGCTGATAATATCGAGCGAAGCGAAACGGCGCGCGAGATTGTAGGGCTGGTGGGCGACCGTCGAGGCCGCGGCGACGAGGCCGATCCTGCTTGTCACCGTCGCCAGGGCCGCCGCCAAGGTCGTTGCTTCGAAGCGCATTTGCCGGTTCAGCCCGCCTGCAACCGGCGCGGAATCGCCGAGCAACACCATGTCCAGACCGGCCGCTTCGGCTTCTTGCACGAACCGCATCAGCAGACTGAAGTCCGGGCCGGCGTCGGGCGGATGGGAAGGGGCGGCTTCCGGAGACAGTGAAACGGCGAGACACATTGTGGCGCCGTTGGCCATCGCTTTTCCCTGTTGAGCGAAATTCCTTGGGAATTATCTCGTCGGCTGGACGGAAAGCAACCGGCCAGCCGACGATCATTTGCCGGCCAGAATATCCCTGATCAGCCGCTGGCAGCGCTCCGCCATGAAATCGAGCAGCAGCCGCACCTTCGGATCCTGCAGCTTCTTATGCGGGTAGACGGCGGCGAACTGCACCGGCGTCGGCGGCGTGTTGCTCAGGATCACCTTCAGCCGGTGGTCGCGGATAAACGGCTCGACCTCGAAGCGCGGCTTGTTGATGATGCCGCGGCCGGACAGCGCCCAGCCGGTCAGCACGTCGCCATCATCGGTATCGTAGGGGCCGTGCACCTCGAACTTTTGCGGGCCGTTCGGCGTCTGCAGCGTCCACACATATTCGCGCGCGCCGGAATAGCGCAGCATCAGGCAATCGTGTTTCTTGCCGATCAACTCCTGCGGCTCGGTCGGCTCGCCGCGCACTTCCAGATATTGCGGAGCCGCTACCAGCACGCGCTCGCATTCCATGATGCCGCGCATCCTGAGGCTGGAATCCTCGATGATGCCCAGCCGGAACGCAACGTCGATTCCTTCCTTCATGATATCGACATTGTGATCGGAAAGCCGGAGCCGCACCTCGATATCTGGGTACCTGTCGTGGAAATCCGGGATGCCGGATGCCACCAGCCGCCGCCCGAGGCCGAGCGGCGCTGTCACCTTTATGGTGCCGCGCGGCTGGCCGGATAACGCGCTCACCGCCGCTTCCGCCTCGGTGACCGCCTCCAGCACCTGCTTGGCGCCGGAGTAGAACACCGTGCCGTGCTCGGTCGGCATCAATTGCCGCGTCGTACGGTTGAACAGCCTGACGCCCAGGTGCTTCTCGAGCTCCTTGATCCGGTTGGAAGCGACCGCCGGCGAAATGCGCATGTCGCGCCCAGCCGCCGACAAATTGCCAAGTTCGACGACGCGGACAAAAACGGCGATGTTATCGAGATAGGCCATGCGGCTTCCGTGGCTCTCATGTGGCTGCGTATGATCAACCTAGTATTTTCCAATTTTTTTTGAAAGTCATCGTGCGTCTCGGCCCTTTCCGTTTGCGCTCCAGTCCGTAAAGTCAGTGGGTCGGCAGGGATGATTTTTCATGATGGATTTCGCGATATTCTGGGATTGGCTGAGTTTCGCCGTGCGCTGGCTGCACGTCGTCACCGGTATCGCCTGGATTGGGTCGTCCTTTTATTTCGTCGCGCTCGACCTCGGCCTGCGCCAGCGTCCGGGCATGCCCGCCGGAGCCTTCGGCGAGGAATGGCAGGTGCATGGCGGCGGCTTCTACCATGTGCAGAAATATCTGGTGGCACCGGCTGAAATGCCCGAGCACCTGACCTGGTTCAAATGGGAATCCTACGCCACCTGGCTGTCAGGCTTCGCCATGCTGTGCGTCGTCTACTATGCCGGGGCGGACCTGTTCCTGATCGATCCCAATGTGCTCGCCATGTCGGTGCCTACAGGCATCTTGCTGTCGCTGGCGACGATCGGCGTCGGCTGGGTGGTCTACGATCTCTTGTGCCGTTCGCCGCTCGGCAACAGCGACACCGGTCTGATGCTGGTGCTCTACGGCGTGCTGGTGTTCATGGCCTGGGGACTGACCCACTTGTTCACCGGCCGCGCCGCTTTCCTGCATCTTGGCGCCATCACCGCGACGATCATGTCGGCCAACGTTTTCATGGTCATCATCCCCAACCAGAAGATCGTCGTCGCCGACCTGATCGCCGGCCGTAAGCCAGATCCGAAATACGGCAAGATCGCCAAGCAGCGCTCGCTGCACAACAATTACCTGACGCTGCCGGTTTTGTTCCTGATGCTGTCGAACCATTATCCGCTGGCGTTCGGGACAGAGTTCAACTGGGTCATCGCCTCGCTGGTGTTCATCATCGGCGTGCTGATCCGGCACTATTTCAACACCAGGCATGCGCGCAAAGGCAATCCGACCTGGACCTGGCTGGCGGCCGCCGTCCTGTTCGTCGTCATCATCTGGCTGTCGACGGCACCGAAGCAGCTGACCGGCGAGGCGAAGGCGTCAGCGGCGGCCCAGGTCTACGTCGCCTCGGCGCATTTCCCTGCCGTGCGTGATACGGTGCTTGGCCGCTGTTCGATGTGCCACGCGGCGGAGCCGTCCTACGAGGGCATTTACCACGCGCCGAAGGGCGTGATGCTCGATACCAATGCCGGCATCGCCGAGCACGCCGGCGAGATCTACCTGCAGGCCGGACGCAGCCACGCCATGCCGCCCGCCAACGTCACCCAGATCACCGACAAGGAACGGGCGCTGCTGGTGGCATGGTTCGAAGGCGCGGGGAAATAGCATGACCAGCACGCTGCTGCGCGGCCGCACGCTGTCGTTTTTGCGCTGGCCCGAAACCATCGACGACCACTCCGCCTGGCGCTACGAGCAAGATGGCGGCTTGCTGCTCCGCGACGGCAGGATCGTTGCCGCGGGCGCCTATGCCGAGGTTGAGAAAAAGGCGGGCGAGGGAACAAAAAAGATCGACCACAGGCCGCATCTGCTGCTGCCCGGGTTCATCGATGCGCACGCGCATTTTCCGCAGATGCAGGTCATCGCTTCCTATGGCGCCGAGCTGCTCGACTGGCTGAACACCTACACCTTTCCGGAAGAGGCAAAATTCCAGAACGTCCAGCATGGCCGCCGTATCGCCAGGCTGTTCCTGGACGAAGTGTTGCGCCACGGCACGACGACGGTCGCGGCCTATTGCTCGGTGCACAAGGAATCGGCCGAAGCGTTCTTTGCCGAGTCGCACGACCGCAACATGCTCAACATCGCCGGCAAAGTGATGATGGACCGCAACGCACCGGAAGGCGTGCTCGACACGCCGCAATCGGGCTATGACGACAGCAAGGCGTTGATCGATGAGTGGCACGGCAACGGGCGCCAGCACTATGCCATCACGCCGCGCTTCGCCATCACTTCGTCGCCCGAGCAATTGGAGATGGCGGGCGCGCTCTGCCGCGAATATCCTGATCTGCACATGCAGACGCATCTGTCGGAAAACCACGCCGAGATCGCCTTCACGCAGCAGCTTCATCCGCAGGCGCGCGACTATACCGATGTCTATGAGCATTACGGGCTGCTCGGCCGCAGAAGCCTGTTCGGCCATTGCATTCATCTCTCGGAACGCGAGGCGGATGCGCTTTCCGATAGCGGTTCGGTGGCGGTGTTCTGCCCGACTTCCAACCTGTTTCTCGGCTCGGGCCTGTTCGATTATCAGCGCTATCGCCGCCGCGAGAAGCCGCTCCGCATCGCCGCCGCCACCGATGTCGGCGGTGGCACCAACTATTCGATGCTGCGCACCATGGACGAGGGCTACAAGGTGATCGCGTTGAACGGCGAGAAGCTCAATCCGTTCCAGTCGTTCTGGCAACTGACCCGCGGCAATGCCGAGGCGCTGTCGCTTGCGGAAAAGATCGGCACCCTGGAGGAAGGCAGCGACGCCGATATCATCGTGCTCGACGCCCGCGCCACGCCGGCGATGCGGCTGCGGGTGGAGACGGCAGACACGCTCGCCGAGGAATTGTTTCTGCTGCAGACGCTCGGCGACGACCGCGCCGTGCGCGAGGTCTATGTCGCCGGCTGCGCGGCCAAGACGGATATGGCGGTTTAGCCGTCATATGCGGCCGGCTTGACCGGGCGGCAGCCATCCGCCAAAGCAACAGGCGAGATTGACAGGGGAACGACATGGCCGTTGCGGACGACATCGCTCTGATCGAGAAACAGGAAGCCACGCTTGTCTTTTCGGCCTTCGATGAAGCCGTCGCTTTCAAGATCGGCTCGGCGATCCGCGATCGGGCTCTCAAGGAAAACCAGCCGATCATCGTCGATATCAGAACTTTCGACCGGCCGCTGTTCTATGCGGCAATGCCCGGCTCGAACGCTTCAAATCCCGATTGGGCGCGGCGCAAGATCAACGTGGTACGGCGGTTCCTGAAAAGCACCTACCGCATGGTGCTGGAGCAGCAGCGCCCCGACCGCAGCTTCAAGCCCGGCGAGGGACTGAACATTGCCGACTACGTGCTGGCCGGCGGCGGCTTTCCCATCACTGTCAAGGGCGCCGGCGTCATCGGCGTGATCGCCGTCTCGGGCCTGCCGGAGCGTGGGGACCATGGCGTGGTCGTCGATGCGCTTTGTGAGTATCTCGGCATAAATGCGCGCGAGCTGGCATTGCCGGCGGAAGCACAATGACAGAGATAGACCCCAAGCTCTTTCTCATTTCGATCTTCAACGCCGCCGTTGCCGCCGCCGATCCCCAGAGGACGATCAAGGATCATTTGCCGGCAAGGCCGAAGGGCCGGACCATCGTCATCGGTGCCGGAAAAGGCTCGGCGCAGATGGCGGCGGCTTTCGAGAAAATGTGGGACGGGCCGATCGAAGGGCTGGTCGTCACCCGCTACGGCTATGGCGCGGCCTGCCGGCGCATCGAGATCATCGAGGCGGCGCATCCTGTGCCGGATGCCGCGGGGCTCGAAGCTTCCCGACGGCTGCTCGAAAAAGTCCAGGGACTGACTGCGGACGACCTTGTCGTGGCGCTCATTTCCGGCGGCGGCTCGGCGCTGCTGCCGTCACCTGCCGAAGGTCTGACGCTGGCCGATGAGATCGCCGTCAACGAGGCGCTGCTCGCCTCCGGCGCGCCGATCGCCGCGATGAACACCATCCGCAAGCATGTTTCCACGATCAAGGGCGGCAGGCTGGCGGCCGCTGCCTATCCAGCCAGGGTGGTGTCGCTGGTGGTCTCCGACATTCCGGGCGATAACCCGGCGCTGGTCGCTTCTGGTCCGACCGTGCCGGATATAGGCAGCCGTGAGGACGCATTGGCGTCGATCGCTGCCTATGGCATGAGCCTGCCGGCTTCGGTCATGGCGCATATCAATTCGCCGGCGGCCGATGCACCGCGTCCGGACGACTCGCGTTTTTCGCGCAACGAGGTACATCTGATCGCCTCGGCCGGCGTATCGCTGGAAGCGGCTGCGGCCGAGGCCAGGCACCAAGGTATCGAAGCGGTCATCCTCTCCGATTCCATCGAGGGCGAGGCGCGTGAGGTCGGCGGCGTCCACGCCGCGATCGCGCGCGAAGTGGCGACGCGCAACCGGCCATTCGCAAAGCCGGTGTTGATCCTGTCGGGCGGCGAGACGACCGTGACCTTGCGCGCGAAAGGCAAGGGCGGCCGCAACTCTGAATTCCTGCTCGCCTTCGCCATCGGCATCAGCGGCATGGCGGGCGTCTACGCACTGGCCGCCGACACCGACGGCATAGACGGTTCGGAAGACAATGCCGGCGCCTTCGCCGACGGCTCGACAGTGTCGCGGATGCATAAGGCGGGCGTCGATGCCAAGGCCATGCTTGCCGGCAACAACGCCTGGACGGCATTCAATGCCGCAGATGACCTTTTCGTACCCGGTCCGACCGGCACGAACGTCAACGATCTCCGGGCGATATTGATCAAATAGTTCAGGCGGCCATCAGCTTTTTCACCGCTCTCATATCCTGCAGGAACCGCTCGCGTTCTGCCTGCTTGTCCGCCGGCTCGCGAATGCGCAGGATGAAGGACGGGTGGATGGTGACGAAGACACGCAAGCCATCGTCGCGCTCCACCACCGCTCCGCGCATCTTCATGATCGGCATCACCTTGCCGAGCAGCGCCTGCGCCGCCGTTGCGCCGAGCGCTACCGCCAGATTGGGCTTGATCAGATCGATCTCCTTGTCGAGCCACCAGCGGCAAGCCTGCACCTCGCCGGCGTTCGGCTTGGAGTGGATGCGCCGCTTGCCGCGCGGCTCGAACTTGAAATGCTTGACCGCGTTGGTGACGTAGACTTTCAGCCGGTCGACGCCGGCATCGTCCAGGATCGCGTCGAACACCTTGCCGGCCGGACCGACGAAAGGTTTGCCCGCCAGGTCCTCCTGGTCGCCCGGCTGTTCGCCGACGAAGATCACCTTAGCTTTGTCAGGGCCCTCACCGAACACGGTCTGCGTGGCGTCGTGCCATAGCGGACAGCGGCGGCAGATCTTGGCCGTTTCGCGCAGTTCAGGAATCGTCCTGGCGTCGATTTCTGTCGTTTCCGGGGATTTGCCGGTCGGCAAGCCTCTCGACTGCACCTTGGCGTGGTGCGGCGTGGGGGTCGTCTGCATCCTGGCGATCATGGCTGATGCGGCCTTGTCCGCTCCTGCAATCAGAACCGGAATGAGCGAAGCCCACCGAAGGTTCCGTTGAATTTATTCGGCGTGGCCAACGTGATGCCTACACCTCGTGCAGATAGAGGTGATAATCCAGTTCGCTGACCGTGCGCGCCACGCGCAGATATTCCGACTGCTTGATCGCCACGAACGTCCGGTGCAGGTCTTCGCCCAATGCACCCTTGAGGAAACTCGACGCCCTTGCCGCCTCGATCGCGGCACGCCAGTCGACCGGCATCGTCGTGCGCGTGACGGCCGATTCGTAGCCATTGCCGGTGGTTTCAGGACCGGGATCGAGGCCTTCGTCAAGGCCTTTGACGATGCCCGCCAGCACCGTTGCTGCCACCAAATAAGGATTCGCGTCGACGCCCGATGGCCGGTGCTCGATGCGGCGGTTCTTGGCATCGCCAGCCGGCACACGCAGCGCCACCGAACGGTTGTTGACGCCCCAGGTCGGCGCCACCGGCGCATAGGATTGCGAGACGAAACGCCGCCATGAGTTGGCGTGCGGCGCGAAGACCAGCATCGATTCCGCCATCGTCTGGATCAGTCCGCCGAGGCCGCGCAGCAGCGGCAGCGACCAGCTTTCGCCGCCGGCTTCGGCAAAGACGTTCTTGCCGGCATCGTCCAGCAGCGAGACATGAAAATGCATGCCAGAGCCGGCATACTTCTCGATCGGCTTGGCCATGAAGCAAGCGGTGACACCATGACGGCGCGCCTGCGCCCGCACCAGCCGCTTGAGCATGACGAGATCGTCGGCTGCCCGCATCACGTCCTTGCGGTAGTTGAGTGTCAGCTCGTACTGGCCGGGCGCATATTCCGAGATGACCGTCTCGGCCGGGATGCCCTGCACCTTGGCTGCGGCGTAGATGTCGGAAAACAGCGGCTCCATGCCGTGCAGATGGTCGACGGAATAGACCTCCGTCTTGGCCGAGCGGCGTCCGTCGAGTACCGCGTGCGCCGGCTGCACCTTGCCTTCGGCATCGCGCTCGTTGGCGAGCAGGAAGAATTCGAGCTCGAAGGCGCCGGCCGGATGCAGGCCCTTGGCCGCGAGGATGTCCACCTGGCGGGCGAGCGCCAGCCGCGGGTCGGACGACATCGGCTGGCCATCGAGATGGTACATCGCCATCAGGGCCTGGCCGCGCGGCGGCTGGGTGCCGAACAGCGGCACCAGTGTGCCGGGGATCGGCCACGCCCGCAGGTCGCCGTCGCCGGTCGTCCAGATCAGCCCGGTCTCGTGAACATCCTCGCCGGTGATGTCGAGGCCGAGGATCGAGATCGGCATGTGCCGGCCACTCTCGAAGATGCTCATCAACTCGTGCCGGCGCACGATCTTGCCGCGCCCGACGCCATTGGCGTCAGTCAGCACGATGTCGAACGCTTCGATCTCGGGATGAGCGTCGAGAAAGGCCTGCGCCTCGGCGGGCGTCGAGCCCGAAGGGGATGCCGTGACCAGGTTCAAACTTTGCTTGGGCGCTTGTTTCATGCCGCAAGCTTGTCTCACGCCGTAAGCTTTGCCGCAACCGCGCCGAAGGCAGTGATCAGCCGGTTCACCTGGGCGGTGCTGGTCGCAGGAGAGATCAGCATCATGTTGTGGAAGGGTGCGATCAGCACGCCGCGATTGACCAGCGCGACATGGATTGCCGCTTCGAGCTCCGGCACGTGCGCAACTTCCGCTTCGCCGCCGTTCCTCAGCGGGCCCGGCGCGCAGATGAACTCGACACGGGCACCGACGCGAGCAACATGCCAGGGCAGACGATGGCGATCGATGACGGCGGTCAGCCCGGCGTCGAGCCGCCGCGCCAGATGGTCCATATGGCTGTAGTTCGCGTCGGTCATGACGTATTCGAGCGTGGCGCGCATCGCTGCGAATTGCAGCGGATTGGCCGACAGCGTTGTCCCCATGCCGGAATATCCGGGCTCCTTCCGGCTGTCATAAGCGGCATAGCGGGCCGCAACGTCTTCGCTCATGCCCCAGACGCTCGCCGGTATGCCGCCGGCAATCGGCTTGCCGAGCACGAACAGGTCCGGCTCCAGCCCGTGTTTGCTGGTATAGCCGCCGGGACCGGTCGAGATCGTATGCGTCTCGTCGATTAGCAGCAGCGTGCCGGTCGCACGGGTGAGACGCCGCAAGCCATCGTGAAAGCCGGCTTCGGGCAGCACCATGCAGGAATTGGTCAGCACCGGCTCGGTGATGACGCAGGCGACATCGTTGCCGCGGAGCGCCGCGTCGAGCGCCGGCAGATCGTTGAACTCGACGACATCAGTCGCCCGCGTCAGGTCGCGGAACTCGCCGGCCAGGCCCGGTCGATTCACCGCTTTCCCGGCGACCAGCCGCACCATCGTCTCGTCGACCGAGCCATGATAGCAGCCGTTGAAGACCAGTATCTTCTCCCGGCCGGTAACGGCGCGGGCAACGCGCAGCGCGAAGCGGTTGGCATCGGTCGCCGTCGTCGCGATCTGCCACAACGGCAAACCGAAACGCTGCTGCAGCAGCGGCCCGATGACGAGCGCGTCCTCGGCAGGCAGCATGTAGGTCAGGCCGCGTCCGGCCTGCCTGCGGATGGCGCGTGCGACCGGCGGCGGCGAATGACCGAACATCGAACCGGTGTCGCCAAGGCAGAAATCGTCGAGCCGGTTGCCGTCGATATCGCTGATGACGGCGCCCCTGGCGCTATCGACGAGGATCGGGAACGGCGTCGGCCAGTCGTTCATCCAATGCATCGGCACGCCGCCGAAGAAGCCGGGCAGGCCATTGCCGATTTTCGCCATCGATTTCGGCCGCGCCCGGCGGAAGACTTCTGCCTCGACCGCGCGCAACTTGGCGATCCGCGCCGGGCCGATGCCGCCGATGGAAGTCTTTGCATGGTTGATGACGTTCATGGCGGCCCTCTCAGTCGCACTTTAGACAATCGGCGTCCGCCACCGCAATTGGCCGGGCGGCTGCCCTGTGTTGGGTCAGCGGTCATTTGAATGAAAACAGGCGCTTGACCACGAGCCGCCTTCGGGCGCCAATGGCACTTCGGCTGGAGGGGACAAGATGGTGCGGGCGATCGTCTGCGCAGTAATGCTGCTGTCGTCGGTTGGAGCGGCTCTGGCGTCCGGCGGCATCTGGTGTTCCGCCGAGGACGCAGCCGTCAAATTTCAGGTCGGTGCCGGGGTCACCAGAGGCATGGGCGGGCCGACCTTCAATTTTAGCGGCGAGCTCGAAATTCTGGGCAGGCCGGCTGCCGACAGTCTGCGCAAGACGGTGTTCGAGGATCAGAACCTCACGCAATATTGGCTCGACAACAAGGAATTGCGGCTGCTCGTCTACCACGAACGGCAGGTCGAAAATGCCTACGGCTATGTCGAACTGGCGATCCTGACCAAGGCCAGTGACGAAGGCGTCTATGACGGCCGCTATTTGCTCTCAATCTATGATGTTACGGCTGATGCCGAAAAGGACGGCAAACCGAATGAATTGACCGGCAAAGTATCTTGCGGAGCCGAGTAAGTAACAGGTTACGCCGAAATATCGATGACGCCGCAATCGCCCGCAGCGCTGCCGAAGGCGACGCGGCGCTCTTCCTTGTCCCACATCATCGAGGTGATGGCGCCCTTGCCCGGCCGGCGCAACAGCACTTCCCTGGCGTCGGCGAAGCGCACCGCCATCACCATGCCGTCATCATAGCCGATGGCAACGACGTCCTGGCTCGGGTGACAGGCGACGGAGGTGACCATCGCATTGCCGCGCGTGCCGAGTTCCAGCGGCGCCTTGCCCATCGGCCCGTCCTTGCCGGAAAACGGCCAGACGATCGCCGCTGGCGCGCCGGAACTCGCCAGCCATTTGCCCTTGGCGCTCCACGACAGGCTTTTGACCTTGCCGGGGTAGCCGGACATCCGCATGTGCTTGCCGTCGGCGAGCTTCCAGCCATGCAGCGCGTTTTCCTGCATTGTGGTGACGACGAAGCCGCCGTCCGGCGAGAAGGTGATGCCGGTGTGGGCGCCGGCCCATTCGAGCTCGACCGGCTTGCCGTCGGCGGCCGGGAAATGCAGCGTCGCGCCGTTGTAGCGGGCAACGCCGAAGCGCATGCCCTTGGGCGAGAAGGCAAGCCCCTCGACCGAGCGCGGATGCGAGAATTCCCTGGGTTTGCTGTCGGCAAAGCGCACATAGGCAATCTTGCCCGAAGCATAGGCAACAGCGCCTTGCGGCCCGGCGGCGACGCTGGTGATCCATTTTTTGCCCGCGGCCGCCAATTCCGCAGTATTGCCGCCTGCGGTCACGGCAAAGATCTTGCCGTCCTCACCACCGGTGATCAGCCGGTCGTTTGCCGCATCATGGAAGGCGGCGAGCATTCCGTCATTGGCCTGCACCGTCTTGTGGCCGTGGTCGAGCCGATGGATTGTGCCGTCAGCCAGCGCAAAATGCGGCACGTCACCGAGGAATACGGCGGCGAGGCAGTGGCCTTCGAGATCGAGCGGGGCGACTGTCGGCATGAGAGATCATTCCGTTTGAGATTTCTGCTGCCTCACCCTTAAGGGGTTGAGCTGCGGGTCTCAACCCGTGCTTCGGATCGTCGTGAGGAGAGACCGCCAGCGTTGCGGGCTGCTCCTTCTCTCACAAGGGGAGAAGGAAGAAAGGGCAGCTAAATCAAGCGGCCTGGCAGGCCTCGAAACTGTTCCTAAGCCGCTCGGCGTCGAGTTCGCGGCCGATGAACACCAGCCGGCTCTCGTGCTTCTCGCCGTCCTTCCAGGCGCGCTGGTGATCGCCCTCGATGATCATGTGCACGCCCTGGATGACATAGCGCTCTTCATCGCCCTTCAGCGCGATGATCCCTTTCAGCCGCAGGATGTTCGGGCCTTCCATCTGGGTGACCTTCTCGATCCACGGGAAGAACTTTTTCGGGTCCATCTCGCCGCCGCGCAGCGACACCGACTGCACGGTCACGTCATGGATGTCGGAAGCGTGCGCATGATGATGCCCGTCATGATCGTGGTGATCATGGCCGTCGTGATCATGGTGATGGTGGTCATGATCATGATCATGATGGTCGTGATCGTCATGCGCCTCGAGGAAGTGCGGATCGTTCTCCAGCGCCCGGGACAGGTCGAACGCACCGCGATCGAGCACCTCGGACAGCGCCACGCTGGCGCGTGTGGTGCGATGGATTCGTGCCGCCGGGTTGATGGCGCGGATCGTCGCCTCCACCTTGCTCAGCTCTTCGGGGGTGACCAGATCGGTCTTGTTGAGCACGACGACATCGGCAAAGGCGATCTGGTCCTCGGCCTCGCGGGAATCCTTCAGACGCAGCGGCAGGTGCTTGGCGTCGACCAGCGCCACCACCGCATCGAGCCTGGTCTTGGAACGCACGTCGTCGTCCATGAAGAAGGTTTGCGCTACCGGCACGGGATCGGCGAGGCCTGTGGTCTCGACGACGATGGCGTCGAAGCGGCCGGGTCTGCGCATCAGGCCTTCGACGACGCGGATCAGGTCGCCGCGCACCGTGCAGCAGACGCAGCCATTGTTCATCTCGTAGATTTCCTCGTCGGATTCCACGATCAGCTCGTTGTCGATGCCGATCTCGCCGAATTCATTGACGATGACGGCGTAGCGCTTGCCATGGTTTTCCGAAAGGATGCGGTTGAGCAGTGTCGTCTTGCCGGCGCCGAGATAGCCGGTGAGGACGGTTACGGGGATCTGCGTCTGTGCGTCGCTCATATTGTGCCTCGAATAGGGATTGTCGGCTCCATATAGGATGTGTGCTCGGCTTTTGCACGAGGCAAACCTGTGGGCCAAAGAGAGGCCGGTATTGCCGAACTTTCCTCACATTGCCGAACTTTCATTGGCGCGGGCTGGCGGTAGGGCCTAGATAGGCCGAGGATCATTACAGGGGCTGTTCGCACTGAAGAGGCGCCAGATGTCCGACAAGTCCTTGCCACTAAGCCGTCGGCAGGCGCTCCGCCTCGTTGCGGTTACCGCTGGCGGCATATTCCTGCCAGCCGGTGCAAGGGCCGGGCAGGTTTCGCCCTATGCCGGGCTTGCCTTGTTCGAAGCCGGTGCCGGCGTCTGCGCCATCACGCCCGAGGTCACCGAAGGGCCGTTCTATTTCGACCCGAAGCTTGAACGCACCGACGTCACCGAGGGCAAGAAAGGCATCGCCCTCAATGTGCGGCTGCAAATCGTCGACGCCGCCTGCCGGCCGCTTCCCGGCGCACGCGTCGATATCTGGCATTGCGACGCCCAGGGCGCCTATTCCGGCTATCCCGGACAGGGCGACGGGCAGGATATCGACACGTCCGGCCAGAGCTTTCTCCGCGGCTGGCAGAGAACCGATGAAAGCGGCATTGCTTCTTTCGCCACCATCTATCCCGGCTGGTATCGTGGCCGCACCACCCACATCCATTTCAAGATCTTCCCCGACGACCGCTCGGTGATGACCGGCCAGATGTTCTTCCCCGACAGCCTCAGCGAGCAGATATTCGCCACCGTCGCGCCCTATAAAGATCGCCCCGGCAAACGCGACACATCGAACGCGCGGGACGGCATTGCGCGGCAGGCCGGGCCGCTGTCGCAGGCGGCGCTGCGGGAAATGGCGGACGCCTTTCAGGCCTTGATGGTGGTCGCGGTGAAGGCCGTTGAGAACGCCTCGCCACGTCCCCATCCAGCCATTGCGGAAAGTCGTTTGTCATCTAACTGAAATAAACATCTGGCATTAGCCACGGCGAACACCGCGAAGCTTGCCGGCAAAGCTATTTTCCGAGCCGGAATGTTTTCGATCGTCATTGCCAATCGGCGGCCTGCTTCTATGCTGCCCGCACCGGTTCGGCCGAGGAGGGATGAGCATGGCCAAGGCGGACAAGACTGCAACAATGAGCCGGCTGCATTCGGCGGCGCGGCTGGCGCGCACGGCGCTCGCCGCCCGGCTTCTGGCGCATGGCTTCTATGCCGGCCAGGACCAGATCATGCTGGCGCTCGACCGCGAGGATGGGCAGACGCCCGGCAATCTTGCCGGCCGCCTCGGCGTGCGTCCGCCGACCATCACCAAGACCATCAACCGGCTGCAGGCGCAGGGCTTTCTGGAAAAGCGCGCCTCGTCCGCCGATGCCCGCCAGGCGCATATCTTCCTCACCGACACCGGCCGCGAAATCATCCACGCCATCGAGAAATCGGTGAAGAAGACCGAAAAGCAGGCATTGAAGGGTCTCGACAAGAAGGACCAGAAAGCGCTGTTCAAGCTGCTTGCCCGTGTAGAGGCGAACCTGTCGAACGGCGAAATGGTGCTCCCCGATGACGAACTGGATATCGAAGACAACATCCTTGAATAACTCACGCGTTCGCCACTGACGGCCGTCGCGTGAGTGCCGACCAGCGTCCCGGTGTGACGCCGAACGCCTTTTTGAAATGCCGATTGAAATGGCTTTGGTCACTGAAGCCGGCTGCGATGGCGATTTGCGCCAGTGGCTCGTCGGCTTCGATCATCCGACGGGCTCGTTGAAGCCGGCGCATCAGCAGGAACCGGTGCGGGCTGGTGGAGAAGGTGGCGCGGAAATGCCGCGACAGGGCATACCGGTCCAATCCGGTTATCGCCTCCAATTCATCCGAACGTACAATCCGCGCGACATTTTCCTCCAGATAGTCGCGCGCCAGGCTGGCGGCGCGCCACGCAGTTTTCGCTACCGGTTTCGCCGGCTGACCGGCGTGCCGGGCCAGGCTTTGCATAAGCTGCGTCATGAAATCGACGACAAACAGCTCGTCCAGTTCCTGATTCAGCGGCCCGAGCGCCGAAAGCAGCGTCGCCCGGAGATCGCGGTCTGTCACCACGGCATTCCCGACGAATGGCAGTGATCCGCCGCCGAGGCAATCGAGCATCAGGGACGGCTCCAAATACAGCATTCTGTACCGCAAACCATCTTCGGTGCCAGCACCGCCATCGTGCAGTTCGTCGGGATGAAGGATAATGATCTGGCCAGGCAGGCTCTGATGCGTTTGGCCGCGATAGCGGAAGCGCTGCACGCCATAAAGCGTCACCCCGATCGCATAGGTGTCGTGGCGATGGAGATCGAAGGCGTTGCCGTGGAACCGGGCCTCGATGCGTTCCATGCCGGCAGCACGGGGTGCCGGTACGATGCAGTTTTCGGCTGCATCCATGCACAAACGTCCAAGACCCTGAAAGGCTTCCCCGTCTAGATCGTGCGGCATCGCTTCTCTCGCAGCCTCGGATTGGCCCCCTTTTCGGATTGGAAACTGTCGCATGTTCGATACGAAATTTGCAATCGTGCTCAAGGATGACCTTCCCGTCTGGCAGAAGCTCAATGTCACCGCCTTTCTGACCAGCGGCATCGTCGCGCAATTTCCCGACATTATCGGCGACCCCTACCGTGATCGCGCCGGCAATATCTACAACCCGCTGTCGATCCAGCCGGTCATCGTGCTTTCGGCGGACGGCCAGACGCTCGGCGCGATTCAGCGGCGGGCGCTGGAGCGTGGTGTGACGGTCTCGCTCTATGTCGAGGAAATGTTTTCGACTGGGTATGATCTGGCCAACCGTGCCGTCTTTGCCGAATTTGCGCCGGAGGATGCCAAGGTGGTCGGCATCGCGCTTCGCGCCGAAAAGAAGCTCGTCGACAAGATCACCAAGGGCGCCCGCATGCACACCTGAGTCGTCGGCCACTGGGTCGGCCACCAAGAAACAAAAACTGAGCCTGTCGGCGGCTGTCGTTGTGCCAGCCCATTTTGGCTTGCCCGCAGGCGACAATTGCCGCATTGGTGAGGGACTGCCTTGCTTCCCGTCCGGCCTGAAATTGAATGCTCCCCCAAGACATGACGAAAGCGCGACATCGCCGGCGGCGATCCTGTGCATGCTTTCCGTCTACGTGTTTTTCACCTTCCTCGACACCAGCAGCAAATATCTTGTCCTGGCCGGCGTCTCGGCGCTGATCGTCGCCTGGACCCGCTTCGCGGTCCATGTGCTGATCGTCGGCGTCTTTCTGCGCGGATGGCGCGAGCCGCTGCGCTTTCGCCCCGCCAACCTGCCGGCGCATCTCACGCGCGGTCTGCTCCTGTTCGGATCGACGATATGCAACATTCTGGCGCTGCGGACGCTGCAGCTGGCGGAAACCACCTCGATCTACTTCTTCGGCCCGATGGTGATCACCGCGCTTGCCGGTCCGTTGCTCGGCGAATGGGCCGGCTGGCGGCGCTGGCTGGCGATCATGGGCGGCTTTGTCGGCGTCCTCATCATAACCCGGCCGGGCGTCGGCGTCTTTGGCGTCGGCCATCTCTTTGCGCTCGGCTCGATGCTGTCGAACAGTTTCTACGTCATCATGACGCGCCGCATGTCGGCCACGGAAACCTCGGAAAGCCTCATCCTGTTTTCGGCGCTGGCGCCGGCCGTGCTGCTGCTGCCGACACTGCCATTTTCGCTTTCGCTGCCACAGGATGGCTGGCACTGGTTCATATTGCTGATGCTGGGCGTCTTCGGCGCCCTTGGCCATTGGCTACTTGTGCAGGCCTATCGCCTTGCCACCACCACGGCCCTGGCCCCCTATCCCTATTCGCAGATGATCTGGATGATCGTCTCCGGCTTGATCGTTTTCAACCAGTTTCCCGATCGCTGGACACTGGCCGGTGCCACAGTGATCGTCGCCAGCGGCCTCTATATCGTCCACCGCGAGCGCCGGCTTCGCTTGCGCAACCGCGCGACGCTGGACGCGGAGGCGGAGGCGCTGGCAAAAAAACTTTGATTTGCTCGGGATCGATGGCATAAGAGCCGGCCTTTAAACAGTTTAAATTGCTTCGGGAGCGCAGGGCGCTGGCACAGAAGATCAAGCTTTCGACCATCGCGGATGCACTCGGCGTGTCCACGGCCACGGTCTCGCTGGCCTTGCGTGACAGCCCGCTGGTCGCCGGCGGCACCCGCGACCGCATCAAGGAACATGCCCGCGCCATCGGCTATATCTACAACCGCCGCGCCGCCAGCCTGCGCACCTCGCGCTCGGGCATTGTCGGCGTCGTCGTCCACGACATCATGAACCCGTTCTTTGCCGAGATATTGCGTTCGATCGAGAGCGAGCTCGACCGCAGCCGGCAAACCTTCATCCTGTCGAACCATTACGACCAGCTCGAGAAACAACGCACCTTCATCGACACGCTTCTGCAGCTCGGCGCT
Source organism: Mesorhizobium sp. M1428 (assembly GCF_040317515.1). Taxonomy (NCBI): domain Bacteria; kingdom Pseudomonadati; phylum Pseudomonadota; class Alphaproteobacteria; order Hyphomicrobiales; family Phyllobacteriaceae; genus Mesorhizobium; species Mesorhizobium sp. M1428. Next base: position 57,081 of record NZ_JAMYKT010000018.1, on the reverse strand, counting down.
GACGGGGTCATCATGTCGCCGGCCATCGGCACGCCGCCCGAAGACATAATCATGGCCGAGGAGAACGGTCTCCCGGCAGTGCTGATTGCACGCACCGTCGAAGGTGCCGACGTGCCGGTGTTTCGCGGCGATGATGCCTATGGCACCGGGCTTGCTACCAATCATCTGATCTCGCTTGGCCACAAGCGCATCGCAATGATCGGCGGCACCGATCAGACGTCGACCGGCCGCGACCGCTATCAGGGATATGTCAACGCCATGGAGGCGGCGGGGCTTGAGGTCAGGCCATCCTGGCGCATCGCCGGCCCACGCACCAAGCAGGCGGGCTTCGAGGCTGCCGGGCAGTTCCTGGCGCTAAAGGACAGGCCGACCGCGGCCTGCTGCTGGAATGACCTCGTCGCCATCGGGCTGATGAACGGCATTGCGCGCGCCGGTCTGGTGCCGGGCATCGACATCTCCGTTACTGGCTATGACGACCTCGAGGAGGCGGCGATCGCGACACCGGCGCTGACCACGGTCTGGAACGGCCAGCGTGAGGTTGGCCGCCGGGCCGCCAGCGCGCTGCTCGACAAACTCAACGGACAGACGGTGCGGCCGTCGCAGGAACTGATCAAGCCGGAACTGCATGTGCGCCAGTCGACCGGCAAACCGGTGGAACGTGCATGACAAAAACCGAACAGCAAGCTGTCGCCATTCTGGTGCCGGGCCAGTTCAACGACCATGCGGTCGGCCGCATCGACGGGGCGTTCAGCCGCGTCCGGATCGAACGCGCCGATCCATCGCTGGTCACCGACGACATGCGCCGTACGGTGCGCGGCATAGCCGCCTTTGGCGGCATAAGCGCCGCGTTGATGGACGCGCTGCCAAAGCTCGAGATCATCGCCAATTTCGGCGTCGGCTATGATTCTGTCGATGTCCGCCACGCCGCACAGCGCGGCATCATGGTCACCAACACACCGGACGTCCTGACCGAGGAGGTTGCCGATACGGCGCTCGGCTTGTTGATCAACACCATCCGCGAACTGCCGCGCGCCGAGGCCTGGCTGCGCGACGGCAGTTGGCTGCGCAAAGGCAATTATCCGCTGAGCCGGCTGACCTTGCGCGGGCGCCATGTCGGTATCTTTGGCATGGGCCGCATCGGCCTCGCCATTGCCCGCCGGCTCGACGCTTTCGGGCTGCCCATCGCCTACCACAACCGGCGCCGCGTCGAAGGCCTGTCCTATGATTATCACCCGACGCTGAAAGGTCTCGCCGAGGCGGTCGACACACTGATCTCGGTGGCGCCCGGCGGGGCCTCGACGGAAAAGGCCGTCAATGCCGAAATCCTCTCGGCCCTTGGGCCGAACGGCGTCTTCGTCAATATCGGCCGGGGCAGTACGGTCGACGAACCAGCCCTTGCCGCCGCACTTGCCAGCGGCAGCATCGCCGCTGCCGGGCTAGATGTCTTTGCCGACGAGCCGAATGTGCCAGCGGCGTTGCTTGCCGCGCCCAACACCTCGCTTTTGCCGCATGTCGGCTCGGCCTCGCAGCACACCCGCCGCGCCATGGCGGACCTGTGCGTCGACAATCTGGTTTCGTGGTTTTCGCAGCGCAAGGCGCTGACGCCGGTGCCGGAGACGGCAAACGTCAAGGCGAGGCTGTGACCGCCATATTATTGTTAACTTCAGCTTAACCCTTGGGAATCATTCTGAGCCCTTCGCAGTGTATGTCCGCCTGACAGCACATGACAGCAAGATGAAGCGCGCCTCCCTGATCTCTTCGACCGCGGCGCGCTTGAAATGCGCGGAGAAACAGGATGAAGACGCTTCCTGCATTGATGGCAGTCGCTGTGCTGTTCGGCAGCGTCCAGCTGTTTTACGCCGGTAGCGGTGAAAGCCGTGCAGCCAGCGAGTCACCACCTTCATCCGGCAACTACAGGCTGGTAGCCCATGGCGACGAGGCGTCTTGTGCGGTCAGCCGCGGCGCCGAGATTTCGCACGGCCTGTCGCTGTTGACCGTCGCCGCAAATTGCCGCCGGGTGTTGCCCGGCGTCGAGCAGGCGAAGTTCTGGCGAGAGCAGGATGACGGCACGGTCACCTTCAGCGCCAACGGCACCGATCCGATCGTCATGTTCTCAGTCGCCGACGGCGATGGCTACGAATCCTACGCGCCGGCGCTACCGCTGCTGACGCTGGCGTCGGCCGGCAACTAACGAGCGCGGCAGGACTACTCCGCGGCTGCGCGCGCACCCGATTTCGCCGCCTGATGCAGGCGCACCGCATCGCCGAATACGCGAAATATCTTTACCGAGATGCTGTCCGATTTGACCCAGTATTCGGGATGCCACTGGACGCCGACGGCGAAAGCCCGTGCATCGCGCACCGAAACCGCCTCGACAGTGCCGTCGGCCGCGACCGCTTCGACCTGCAGCTTTGGGCCAAGCCGGTCGATGGCCTGGCGATGCACCGAATTGACCATGATGTCGCCGGCGCCGAAGACCCCGGCCAGGCAGCTGCCGGGTTTTATCGACACGCTCTGGCGGATGGCGAAGCGTTCGTCCTGATTGTCGCTTGCCGGCGCACGATGATCGAGCGAACCGGCGCGTTCCTGGATTTCGGTGGCCAGCGTGCCACCCAGCGCCACATTCATCTCCTGGATGCCGCGGCAGATGGCGAGCAACGGCACGCCGCGCTCCACCGCCCGGCGGATCAGCGGCAGCGTGGTGGCGTCGCGGGCGGGGTCGTAAGGACCATTGGCTTCGCTGGCGTCACCGCCATACAGCGAGGGATGAACGTTCGATTTGGAACCGGTGACCATGACGCCGTCGACTGCGGAAAGCAGTTCATCGAAGTCGAGCCGGTCGCCGAAGGACGGTACCAGCAGCGGGAACACGCCTGCCCCCGAAAGCGCCGCCTCAAGATATTGCTGCGGCGCGGCATGCCAGGTGTAATTGTCGAACTGGCGGACGTCGGTCGATATTGCGACGAGCGGCTGGTGCATTTGGTCCGGATCCCATCGGGTGCAACGAATTATCTGCCTGCAAAATAGGCGATCCGAAGGCGCATTTCCATGGCAAGTTTCGGCGTGTCGCGTAGCTAGTTAATCGACCTTAGACTATAGTTGCAAGATCTGCCCCAACGCCGTGAATTTCCCCGAAATGCGCCCCTCAAACCGGACTGCCGCGCTGGACTCGACTCCTTGCCTGTGTATTGTCGGCTCGAAGCCGATCCGGGCGCCGAAGTGTCCCGAATGTCGGTCAGTGGATCCAAAAGGGAGGAACTTCATGGATCGTCGTTCGTTCATCCGCAAGGCCGGCACCGCCGGCGTTGGCGCCGCGGCCGCTGCCGCGACACTTGCCGCGCCGGCCATCGCCCAGTCCAATCCGAAAGTGACCTGGCGGCTGGCGTCGTCCTTCCCGAAGTCGCTCGACACGATCTATGGCGGTGCCGAAGTGTTTTCCAAGATGCTGTCGGAGGCGACCGACGGCAACTTCCAGGTCCAGGTCTTTGCCGCCGGCGAACTCGTTCCCGGCCTGCAGGCCGCCGATGCCACCACTGCCGGCACAGTGGAGGCCTGCCATACGGTGGCATACTATTACTGGGGCAAGGACCCGACCTGGGCGCTGGGAGCGGCGGTTCCGTTCTCACTCAACGCGCGCGGCATCAACGCCTGGCACTATCATGGCGGCGGCATCGATCTGTTCAACGAGTTCCTGGCGACGCAGGGTTTGTTCGGACTGCCGGGCGGCAATACCGGCGTGCAGATGGGTGGCTGGTTCCGCAAGGAGATCAAAACGGTCGCCGACCTTTCCGGCCTCAAGATGCGTATCGGTGGTTTTGCCGGCAAAGTGGTGCAACGGCTCGGCGTGGTTCCGCAGCAGATCGCCGGTGGCGACATTTATCCGGCGCTGGAAAAAGGCACGATCGATGCCGCCGAATGGGTCGGCCCCTACGACGACGAGAAGCTCGGCTTCTACAAGGTTGCGCCCTATTACTACTATCCCGGCTGGTGGGAAGGTGGACCGACTGTCCATTTGATGTTCAACAAGGCGAAATACGACGAACTTTCGCCGGCTTACAAGTCGCTGGTGCATACTGCCGCTCAAGCGGCCGACGCCAACATGCTGCAGAAATACGACTATCTCAATCCGGCGGCGATTAAGCGGCTGGTTGCCGGCGGTGCCAAGTTGAGCCCATTCAGCCAGGAGATCATGGCCGCCTGTTTCGAAAAGGCCAACGAAGTCTATGCCGAGATGGAAGCCTCGAACGCGCCGTTCAAGAAGATCTGGGACTCGATCAAGGCGTTCCGCAAGGAGCATTATCTCTGGGCGCAGGTGGCCGAGTACAACTACGACACCTTCATGATGGTCCAGCAGCGCAACAGCAAGCTCTGAATCTTGCTGCTCTGCGGCGCCGGCGTTCCTTCGGGACGCTGGCGCCGCAGAGCATTCCGTTTGCGATCAGCCGGGCACCACCAGAACCTTGACCTCGCCCGGCGCAGGCGGATTGGCGATCACTGCAGCTGACTCTTCAAGCGTGACCTGCCGCGATATAAGCCGGTCTACCTCGATCGCCCCGGAGGCGATAAGATCGGCGGCCCGGCGATGGGTAAAGGGGTTGAGGAAGGAGCCCAGGACCTTCAACTCGCGGAACAGCAGGTCGAACGGTTCGAACGCCGCTTTCATGCGTTGCGGCATCACGCCGACGATGACAACGGTGCCGCCTGCTTTGGCCAGCCGCATCGACTGCTCAACAGTGTCTTTCACGCCGGCGCATTCGAACACCACGTCGACGCCGCCCGGCATCAAACCCGACCGGCCGACGATCGTGTCGGTGACGTCGGAAGCACTGGGATCGACCGTCGCCGTTGCGCCAAGTTGCTCGGCAAGAGCCCGCCGCGAGGCCTGACGCGTCGACAGGATGATGGTCGTCGCACCGGCGAGCTTTGCCAGCTGAACGGTGAGCAGGCCGATCACGCCGCCGCCGAGCACCGCGACCGACGAGCCTGGTTTGATCGCGGCAAGGTCCACGCCATGCAGGCAGCAACCGAGCGGCTCACAGAAAGCACCATGCGTAGGCTTCAGATCGCCTGGCAAGACGAAAGCCTGTTTCTGCGGCAAGGCAAGATATTCGGCAAAGCCGCCATCGCGATGGATACCGATGGCGCGCAAATTACCGCAGAGATTGACCCGGCCCGCCTGGCAATGCGCACAGCGCCCGCAGGCAATATTGGGGTCGCCGGTAACGCGGTCGCCGACGGAAAAGCCGGATACGGCAGGTCCGACCGCCTCGACGATGCCGGAGAATTCATGCCCGAGCGTCACTGGCGGCGTGCACGGGAATTCACCATGGAAAAGGTGCCGGTCGGTGCCGCAGACGCCGCACGCCTCGATGCGCACCAGCAGCTCGTCCGGCCCGACGGTCGGTTTCTCGACCTCGCACACGGCGAGGCCGCCCACTCGCTCCAACCGAACTGCCTTCATGGCCGCCGGGCCTTCCTCAGTTGAAACTCGGTGGTTGCGACAAATCGATTGCCGGCGCCGCCGGCTTCGCGGGCGGTTTTTCGTCGAAGCTCGGCGGCTGCGACAAATCCGGTGTGGAAGGTGAGGCCGGGGCAGTGCCGCCGTTGGCCGGCGGCGCGCCGAGCGGCGACAAGCCGATGCCAGGCGTCTCCGGCACCTGATAGTTGATGGTGCCCGGATCGACGACGGTGCCTTTGTAGTGCATCACCATCTGCGGGAAGGCGATGGTCAGGCCGATCATGATCACCTGGATACAGACGAAGGGCACCGCGCCCCAATAGATCTGCCCTGTGGTGACCGGCGCGATCTGCTTGCCGCTGAGCCGGTCGAGATAGGGCACGCGCGCGGCGACCGAGCGCAGATAAAACAGCGCGAAGCCGAAGGGCGGATGCATGAAGGAGGTCTGCATGTTGACGCCTAAAAGCACGCCGAACCAGATCAGGTCGATGCCGAGCTTATCGGCCGCCGGTGCCAAAAGCGGCACGATGATGAAGGCAAGCTCGAAAAAGTCGAGGAAGAAGGCGAGCACGAAGACGAGGATGTTGACGCCAATCAGGAAACCGACTTCACCGCCCGGCAGCGACGTCAACAGGTGCTCGACCCAGATGTGGCCATTGACCCCGTAGAAGGTCAGCGAGAACACCCGCGCGCCGATCAGGATGAACAGGACGAAGGACGACAGCCTGGTCGTCGAGGCCAGCGCCTGCTTGACCACGTCGAGCGACAGCCGCCCCTTCATCGCCGCCATTGCGAGCGCGCCGACGGCGCCCATGGCGCCGCCTTCGGTCGGCGTGGCGATGCCGAGGAAGATGGTGCCCAGCACCAGGAAGATCAGCGCCAGCGGCGGGATCAGCACGATGATCACCTGCTGTGCCAGTCTGGACATCAGGTTGATCTTCAGGCGCTGGTCGACGATCGCCACGACATAGATGAAGATGACGCCAATACTGGCGCCGAGAATATCGGCGTTGCCGCCATGGTTCGGCGCAAGATAGCGATACGCCGCATAGGAAACCACCACCGCCGCCAGCAGCGCCGCCAGCAGCGACAGCACGCCGTGACCCAGCGTGCGGGCCTCAAGCGGCAGGGCCGGCATCGACTTCGGCCGGAAGATCGACATGAGGAGAATGTAGAGCATGTAGATGCCGGTCAAAATGAGCCCGGGGATCAGCGCCCCCTTGTACATATCGCCGACCGAGCGGCCGAGCTGGTCGGCCAGCACGATCAGCACCAGCGACGGCGGGATGATCTGCGCGAGCGTCCCGGACGCGGCAATGACGCCGGATGCCAGCCGGCGGTCGTAGCCGTAGCGCAGCATGATCGGCAGCGAAATCAGACCCATGGCGATGACGGAAGCTGCCACCACGCCGGTCGTCGCGGCAAGCAGCGCGCCGACGAAAATCACGGCGTAGGCCAAGCCACCACGGACGGGTCCGAACAACTGGCCGATCGTGTCGAGCAGGTCTTCGGCCATGCCGGATCGTTCGAGCACGATGCCCATGAAGGTGAAGAACGGGATCGCCAGCAGCGTATCGTTCGACATCACCCGGCTGCCATAGAAATTATCCGGCAACGCGTGCAGCAACGGCCAGGCGAGATTGATCGAGCCGCCCGAATAGGGCGACAGAAGCACGCCGATGAAGAAGAACATCAGACCGTTGGCGGCGAGCGAGAAGGCGACGGGGTAGCCGATCAGCAGAAAGACGATCAGCGAGGCGAACATGATCGGCGCCATGTTCTGGGCGATGAACTCGATCACGAGCGCACCTCTTCGACGAGCGCCTTGGCTTCGAGTTCGGCCTGCTCATGCACCGATATGAACGGAGTGGGATCGTCCATCCGACCGCGCATGATGGCGATCTTCTTGATGATCTCGGAAATGCCCTGCAGCGCGAGCAGGAAAAAGCCGACCAGCAGGATCGCCTTCGCCGGCCAGATGATCAGCCCGCCGGAATTGTTCGACATCTCCCCGCTGCGATACGACAGCGACACATAGGGAACGAAATAGACCACCATCAACGTCACGAACGGCATCAGGAAGAAGACGTGACCGAAAAGGTCGATCCAGTGCTGCACGCGGCGCGAGAACATGCCGTAGACGATATCGATGCGGATATGGTCGTTCTGCTTCAGAGTGTAGGCGGCGGCCAGCATGAAGGCGGCGCCGAACAGATACCATTGCAATTCCAGCCAGGCGTTCGAGGACATGTCGAACACCTTGCGGATGACGGCGTTGGCGGCGCTTACCAGGATTGCCAGCAGGATCAGCCACGATACCCATTTGCCGATGAATTCGTTCAAACGGTCAATGGCTCTGGAAAGAGCGAGAAGCCCTGCCATGCATTCCTCCCTTGTGTCAGAGCACGCCGGTTCCCTGTCCGTCGCGTCGCTGTGGACCAACGGTATGCAGTGCGTGGTTCGGCGGGTCAACATGGGACAGCCCGCATAAACACGGTTGTGAGGTGACGCCCGGCAAAAATGCTACCGCGTCGTTTGCATGTCCAAGGACATGCGGCTCGTTCATCCAACCAAAGTCGGATGCGGCTCAGGCGATCTTCTGTTGGTCGCGGCCGGAGCCGATCAGCACAAGCATGGCGACGAGGAACAGGTACATCCAGCCGTCCCGCCATTCGAGCGGGAAATAGCCGGCCCATAGCGATTCGGCCATGCCGAAGGCGGCTGCGCCCAGTGCCGCCCGCAAAGGCGAGAGATAGCCGCCCACTGCGGTCACGAACAGGATTTTCAACCCGTAGACCAAACCTGTGCCGAAGCTGATGTTGCCGTAGTAGAAGGCGGCGAGCACGCCAGCCAGTGCTGCGCAAAGGCCGCCGAAAAGCACCGCACGCCGAAACACCGCGCGGACATCGACACCGCACATCGCAGCGGCCTTGGGATCGTCGGATACGGCACGCCAGCTTCGGCCGAAGCTGGAATGTGTGAACCCCCACGCAGCCAGCGCAATAGCCGCCAGCACGGCGGCGCAATCGAGCAACTGGATCAGCGTCAACGTCGCCTTGAAGCTGGCATTCTGCGCGAAGACGATGGTCTGGGCCAGCATTGGCGGCAACCATAGGTCATGGGTATCGGCGGCGATGCGGCTGGCTTCCGACAAGACCAGCAATATGCCGAGCGTCGTCACCACGATGGCGTTGGGCGAGCGGTCGGCCAGCGGTTCGAAGATGCTTCGCGACAGGACATGGCTGAGCAGCGCCGCATAAAGGAATGCCGCAGCTACGCCGAGCGCGACCGATGCAAACAGCGTCAGCCACAGCGCCTGATAGCCGAACGCCGCGGTGAGGATCATCGTATGCCCGCAAAAGGCGAACAGCGCGCCATAGGCAAGATTGGTACGGTGCAGGATGCCGTTGGTCAGCACGTAGCCGAAGGCAAGCAATGCGTAGAGCGCGCCCGAATGCAGCCCGTTCAGAACCTGCTGGAAGAAATAGAGCATGCAAGACCCTCGATGCATGCCCCGCAATCGGGGCGGGGGTTTGGGGCGAACGACATTCTCAATACGGCGATCGCCTCACTGACGAGCGTTGCACCCGGAATCTAACTTGTCAAACGCGATTTATCGGTTAGATTCTCCATATGATAGTATCCTGGACTCCGCATCGCTTCACCGGTGGCATGCTGGCGCTCGACACGGCGAACACCGTCGTTTTGCGGAACGATCCAAAGGAAACCTTCGACCGTTTCGACGATCCGGCCGAGATCGCCCGCTTTGCCGAAGCCGCGAGCGGCTTTCGCGCCGCCGAGCTCGGCGGCAGGCGGCTCGTAGCGCCGGCGCCTGAAAAGATCGCACCGGTGGTGCTGTCGATTCGCGAGACGACCGATCGGCTGTTTCGCGGCGCGGTATCGAAAGGTGCGATCGACACCGCCGACATGCCTGAATTCCTGCAAGCCTGCGCCGATGGCCTCGCCCATGGCCACACCGAAATCGGCACGCCCGGGAAACCGTTCGGCGACCCGGCAAATCCGATCGCCTTCGAGGCGGCGCTTGCGGTCTCGGCGCTGTCTCTGCTGCGCAGCGACACCATCGCCAGGCTGAGGATATGTCCGAACTGCAGCTGGCTGTTTGTCGACCGAAGCCGCAATTCCAGCCGCCTCTGGTGCGACATGGCGGTGTGCGGCAACCGCCAGAAGGCAAACCGATACTATCGCCGCCGGACCGCGGCCAGGGAGGTCACCAATGTCTAAGAAATGTTCGCGCGCGATGATTGTCGTCGCGGCGTTGTTTGCGGCGGCCGCGCTCGGCGCCTGCCGTGATTCCGGCAAGGACCAGCTGTTCGCCATTTCCGGGAAGCTGTTCGAGTTCAACTACCGGCTGGGTATCGCCACCTATGTCATCACCCTCAATCCGCTGCGGCCGGTGGGTGAGGGACAGGTCGCCGTGGTCTCCTTCCAGAACCCGGCCGGTGGTGATCCGATCATCGTCACCCAGAAAATATGGCCGAAGCTGCCGCATGTGACGCTCACCAGCCCGCCGCTCACCTGCGTTGTCAAGGACAAGCCCTATGCGGTGTCGATCCGCATCGAGGATTCCGGCGGCAAGTTGCTGCAGAGTTTCGAGACCACTCTGACGTCCTCGCTCGACCAGTCGGTCCTGCCCGACCGGCCTCTGGTGGTCGGGCCAGTCTACGAGCTCAACAAGGACTTGGCCGGCCATGTCGACGGCAAGCTGCCCGGTGAACCGAAGCCCAGTTGCCCAAAGGCTGCATGATGCGTCACCAGCGGCACCGACCGCCGCCGGAGTTTTCGTGCTCGGCCATCCTCCCCGACAGGCGTTTCGTGGCGCCACACGGCCGCGGACGGATCGTTTGTTGCGGACCGCCTGGCACCTTCGATTTTGTTTGACCTCCCCGGCAAGGGAAGAAAGACTGTGGGCACTCGACTCCGACGTTGGCCGCGCACCTCCAGACGCGACCTCCGCACAGGAAATGCCTGATGACGCTGCACAATGTCGCGCTCGACGACAAGTTCGACCTGGCAAAGGAGCGCATCTTCCTGTCGGGTGCCCAGGCAGTCATCCGCATGCTTCTGATGCAGCGCGAGCGCGACCGCCGGGCTGGCTTGAACACCGCCGGTTTCGTCTCCGGCTATCGCGGCTCGCCGCTCGGCGGCCTCGACATGCAGCTGTGGAAGGCCAGGAACCAGCTCGCTCAGTCGGACATCGTCTTCCAGCCCGGTCTCAACGAAGAGCTCGCCGCCACCGCCTGCTGGGGCTCGCAGCAGGCCGAATTGCTGGGCGAGGGTACCCATGACGGCGTTTTTTCAGTCTGGTACGGCAAGGGTCCGGGCGTCGACCGCTCCGGCGACGTGTTCCGCCACGCCAATCTCGCCGGGTCGTCAAAACATGGCGGCGTGCTGGCCCTGATGGGTGACGACCACATGGCCGAATCCTCGACCAACGCGCATGCCACCGAGTTCCTGTTCGTCGACACCATGGTGCCGATCCTTAATCCGGCCGGCGTCCAGGAGATCATCGACTACGGCCTCTGCGGCTTTGCCATGTCGCGTTTTGCCGGCACCTGGGCGGCGATCAAATGCGTCAAGGACAACATCGAATCGACGGCCTCGGTCGATGCCGCGCTCGACCGGCTAGATATCGTCATCCCGGACTTCGACATGCCGCCCGGCGGCCTCAACATCCGTAACGAGATCGACATGCTCGGCCAGGAGGAGCGGTTGCATGAATACAAGCGCGCCGCCGCTTCGGCCTTCATCCACGCCAATGGGCTGAACCGGATCGTCTATTCGGGCGGCAGCAGCGCCAAGCTTGGCATCGTCACCATCGGCAAGAGTTATCTCGACGTTCGCCAGGCGCTGGAGGATATCGGCGTCGACGAAGCGGCCGCCAGTCGTATCGGTATCAGGCTGTTCAAGGTCGGCTGCCCGTGGCCGCTCGACCTGCAGCACATCGCCGACTTTGCTCGCGGCCTCGATACCATCGTCGTCGTCGAGGAGAAACGCTCGCTGATCGAGGTGCAACTGCGCGAGAACCTTTACGGCACAGCGACGCAGCCGGTCATCGTCGGCAAGAAGGACGAGCGCGGCGACTGGCTGTTCCCGGCCAAGGGCGCGCTCGACCCCAACGACATTGCCATTGCGCTCGGCGAGAGGATTTTGCGAACGATCGGCCCGTCGGAAGAAATCGCTGCGCGGGTGGCGAAGTTGCGCCAGTTCCAGGCGATGCTGGCCGACACGTCAGACATCGCCTCGCGCACGCCCTTCTTCTGCTCCGGCTGCCCGCATAATTCCTCGACCAAAGTGCCGGACGGCTCGCTCGCCGCCGCCGGAATCGGCTGCCATTTCATGGCGTTATGGATGGACCGCAACACCGTCGGCTTCACCGCCATGGGCGGCGAGGGCGCGCAGTGGGTCGGCCAGGCGCCGTTCTCGAAGCGCGAGCACATCTTCCAGAATCTGGGCGATGGCACCTACAACCATTCGGGTGTGCTGGCGATCCGCTTTGCGCTCTCGACCGACGCCAACATCACCTACAAGATCCTCTACAATGACGCCGTCGCGATGACCGGCGGGCAGCCGCACGAGGGCGGCCTGACGGTGGACATGATCGCAAGGCAGGTGCGCGCCGAGGGCGTCGAGCGCATCGCTATCGTCACCGACGAACCGGACAAATATACCGGCAAGGTGGAATTTCCCGGCGGCGCCACCATCCATCACCGCGACGACCTCGATCTCGTCCAGCGCGAGTTGCGTTCGGTCAAAGGCGTCTCGGTGCTGCTCTACGACCAGACCTGCGCCGCCGAGAAGCGTCGCCGCCGCAAGCGCGGCACCTTCCCCGATCCCGACAAGCGTATCTTCATCAACGAGCTGGTCTGCGAAGGCTGCGGCGATTGCGGCGTGCAGTCGAATTGCGTCTCGATCCAGCCGGTCGAGACCGAATTCGGCCGCAAGCGCAAGATCGACCAGTCGAGTTGCAACAAGGACTTCTCTTGCGTCAACGGTTTCTGCCCGTCCTTCGTCACAGTTCACGGCGCCAAAATCAGGAAAGCCGAAGGCATTGCCGGCGCGGCCGACCCGCTCGCGGGGGTGCCGGCGCCGGCGCAATTTGCGCTCGGTGAACAAGGCTGGGCGGCGATCATCGACGGTGTCGGCGGCACCGGCGTCGTCACCATAGGCGCGGTGCTCGGCATGGCCGCGCACCTGGAAGGCAAGGGCTGCGGCATGATCGACATGGCCGGCCTCGCCCAGAAGGGCGGCTCTGTGTTCACCCATGTCCGCATCGCCCGCACGCCGGACGACATCCACGCCATTCGGGTATCGGCCGGCAAGGCCGATCTCGTGCTCGGCTGCGATCTCGTCGTTTCGGGTGCCAAGAAGGTGTTGGCCGCGGTGCGCGAAGGCCATACCATCTTCCTCGCCAACACCGCCGAGATCATGCCGGGCGAGTTCGCCCGTTCGGCCGATTTCTCGCTGCCCGTCGAGCGGCTGAAGAAAGCGATAAGAACTGCCGCGGGCGACGACAGGACGCATTTCTTCGACGCTACCCGCACCGCCACCGCGCTGTTCGGCAGCTCGCTTGGCGCCAACATGTTCATGCTCGGCTTCGCCTTCCAGCACGGCGGCTTGCCGCTGTCGGCGGAGGCGGTCGAGAAGGCGATCGAGCTCAACGGCGAGGCGGTAGCGATGAATATCGCGGCATTTCGCTGGGGCCGCCGCGCCGCCCACCAGCCGGATTTCGTCCGCAGCCTTCTCGCCCAGCCGGGCAAGGCCACGCAGCCTGCCGCAATTGCCGAGACGCTGGACGATATGATTGCTCGCCGCGTCGCCTTCCTGACCGCCTATCAGAACGCCGCCTATGGCAAGCGCTATGCCGACAGACTGGCGGCGCTGCGCAAGGCCGAAACCAATGCTGTGCCTGGTTCGACCGTGGTGACCGAGGCTGCCGCAAAGAACCTGTTCAAGCTGATGGCGATCAAGGACGAATACGAGGTGGCGCGGCTTTATACGGACGGCTCCTTTGCCGCAGAGCTCGCAAAGCAGTTCCAGAGCTACGACAAGCTCGAATTCCATCTCGCACCGCCGATCATGGGCAGGCGCGGCAGTGACGGCAAGCCGAAGAAATCGAGCTTTGGCCCGTGGATGATGAACGGGTTCCGCCTGCTGGCGGCGATGAAGGGCCTGCGCGGCACCGCTTTCGACCTGTTCGGCTACAGCGCCGAGAGGCGTATGGAGCGGCAGCTTCTTGCCCTCTATGAAGCCGACCTGGAGCTTGTCGCCGGCGCGCTGGCACCGGGCAAGATCGAGGCTGCTGCCGCGCTTGTTTCCGTACCGGCGCTCATCCGCGGCTTTGGCCACGTCAAGCAGGCCAGTGCCGAAAAAGCCGCCGGCGAACGCCAGCGTCTGCTCGACCGACTCTCGACGGCGCTGCGGCCGCAACTTCAAGCCGCCGAATAATTCAGCGCTGTGATACGCCTTGTTTACCTGAACTGTAGTTTCCCTGTTTCCGCTGCGTCACCAATGAGTGCCAATAGAGCCCGAACCGCTGCTCTAAACCTTTCTTAAGGCCAATGTGACACTGCTGGGTTCCCCAGGGTTGGGATCCAGGCGTGAATCTGAGACGAAAAAACGAGATTCCGGTCGACGTTTACATTCCGTTCGTGGAAACGCTGTTTCGCGACGGGTTCACGCTGTCGATCGGCCTTGTTGCGCAGACACTCCTCGTCATCCTGGTCTATTGGAAGACCATGGACCTGGCATATCTTCTAGTTGCCGCTGGGCTCATCATTGTCGGTACTCTGCGCCTTCGCAACATCCGGAAATACGGGCGACTTCCTTCCCCCACGACGTGGGAAGAAGCCCATGATCGTGAAAACGATTACATAATTTTCGGTTCGATGCATGGTTTCATGCTTGGCGCATTCTGTTTCGTCAGTATCTATCTGGCAAATGACAGCCACGACAACTATGCCGAAATAGCCTCTGTCTGCGTCACGTTGGCATCGGTCACGTCGATTGCCGGCCGCAATTATGGGTCGCCGCGCATGGTCATGATTTTTATCATAACCACGACATGGCCCATATCGCTTGGCTTTATCCTGCGCGGCGATATCTATCACATCATCCTGGGGCTGATGTCGGCCCCTTTTCTGTTTGCGATCAAGCGGTTTGCCGACATCGTCCGCGAAGTGCTGTTTACCGCCCTGTCGGAGGAAAAGAAGGCGAACCGCATCGCGCAGCGTTTCAACCGCGCGCTCAACACCATGTCGCATGGCCTTGTCATGCTTGGACCCGACGGCCGGGTGGCGGTGGCCAATGCTGAAGCCGCGCACCTGATGTCGCTCAAATCGGCCGATGCGCTGCTAGGCCGCTCGATTCACGGTCTGCTGATGCGCGGCGCTGCAGGCGGCATGCTGGCGCCGAAGGATTGCCGTTACATCGAAGCCCAGCTGACGCGTGCGTTGCGCGAGGGCCGCGACCGTAAGGTCCTGGTTTCGCTTACTAACGGCCAGCACTATGAATTTTCGGCGCGCGAAGGCAGCCAGGAACTGGGCGTCGTCACTTTCGAGGATGTGACCGCTCGGGTCGAGGCGGAAGACAAGATCCGCTTCATGGCGCGCTACGACAGTCTCACCGGCCTGCCCAACCGCGCCTACTTCCACGAGTTGGTGGTGGAAGCCATGGCCTCGGGGGATCCCGAGCGTCTCTGCGGGCTGGTGGTGCTCGATCTCGACGATTTCAAGAGCGTCAACGACACGCTCGGCCATCCGGTCGGCGACGGATTGATCTACGCCGTTGCCGAGCGGCTGGCGGCAGTCGCTGGGCCAGGCATCACCGTCAGCCGCTTCGGCGGCGACGAGTTCATGATCTTCTTCGAGCGCGTCGAGGATGAAAGCCACCTGACCGGCCAGATCGACGAGATCTTCGTCGACCTGCAGGGCGAGGTCGATGTTGCCGGCCATGGATTGCGCATCCAGGCCAGCGGCGGCGCGGTGCTGTCGCGGGTCAAGGATACCGACGTTGACGCCATGATCGTCAAAGCCGACCTTGCACTCTACAAGGCCAAGGAGCTTGGCAAGAACGGTTGGCGGCTGTTCGAGGCCTCCATGGATGCTGCCTTCCGCAGCCGTCAGCTGATGAAGGCGGACCTGCGCAGCGCCGTGGAAAACAACGAATTGCGGGTGGTCTATCAGCCGATCGTGGCGATGAGCACGATGCGTATCGCCAGTTGCGAAGCGCTGTGCCGCTGGGATCATCCCGATCTCGGGCCGATTTCCCCCGGTATCTTCATTCCGCTGGCGGAGGAAATGGGGATTATCTCCGACATCAGCACCTTCGTCCTGCATGCGGCCTGCACGGAATGCGCCAAATGGCCGGCCCAGACCAGCGTGTCGGTCAATCTCTCGGCCAAAGATTTCCGCAACCGTGATGTCATCCAGAAGGTTCGCGACGCGCTGGCTGAATCCGGTCTCTCCGCCGGACGTCTGGAGATCGAGGTCACCGAGACGGCGCTGCTCGACGACAAGTCGCTGACACGCCAATATATCGAGGAGTTGAAGCGGCTCGGCGTGCGCATTGCGCTCGACGATTTCGGTACCGGGTATTCGAGCCTCAGCTATCTCCACAAACTGCCGCTCGACAAAATCAAGATCGATCGATCGTTCCTGATCGATGTCACTCAGAACAGCCGGTCGCTCGAATTGCTCAAGGGCATCGTCAACCTGTCACGGCCGCTGGGACTTTCGGTTACCGTCGAAGGTGTCGAGACCTTCGAACAGCTCAAGATCCTGGCATTGCAGGTCAAGCCGGACCTGGTCCAGGGCTTTCTGTTCGGGTCGGCACTCAGCGCGTCCGGCATCGAGACGATGTCGAGCACCGTCTGGCCCTTCGCCAAGGACATCCAGACGGCAAGGAAGGCGCCGCGGCGCTGACTTCGCGCTGAAAAACCGCGTATTTTAGTATAATTTTATTAATTGTTAACCTTAACGGGCGGTAAACGAGCTCCTACTTATTTTCATCTTTACATCTCATGACCCGTCCGTAGTGTCGGCTGGTGGCGGTAATCGCGGGGAATAAGAGTTCATGTGTGCCCAGTTGAGTTCGCTCGGCCATGCGGCGGGCGCTGGTGGGAAAGACGCGTCCGAGACCATGTCCAGCTTCGCGCAGCATGTTTATGCGCTGCTTGACCGGACGGAGTACCGACGCTGTGAAAGCGGCGAGGACTTCGAAAGTATTTACAGGCTGCGCTACAATTCCTATCGGATGAACGATCTGGTGCCCGAGAATGCGTCCCGTCAGGTCCATGACGAGTTTGACGAACTGCCCAATTGCCATACGTTCGGAATCTACATCGAGGGGCGGCTGGTCAGCACAATGCGCCTGCATAACGTGTCTGCTGATAATGCGACATCACCAGCGCTTAGCGTCTACAAGGACTTGTTGATGCCGCGTCTGGCGGCCGGCGAAGTCTTTATCGACCCGAGCCGTTTTGCCGTGGACGCCGAATGGTCACGGCTTTACCCGCAGATCCCCTATGTGACGCTGCGCCTTGCGGGCATGGCTTGCTTCCATTTCGGCGCGCCTTACTGCATATCCATGATCCGCGAGGACCATGCGGCTTTCTACAAGCGCATCTATCGGGCGCGACCGATTGGCGATGCGCGGCCCTATGCCGGCGTGATCAACTGTTTCGCGCTGCTTTATCAAGCTGATGTCCTGGCGATCAAGAATGAAACCTACGCTCGCTTTCCGTTCTTCCGTTCGACGCCAATGGAGCAGCGCATGTTGTTCGATACGCCCGGTGCCGGCGAACTCGCCCCGCTGACCATCCTGCCTACCGCCAAGTATTTTCGCGAAGCCGCCTGAACGAGCCCATGGAGCCTTCCGGTCGCTTCGGCGTTCTGGGCAAGGGTGCTGGTGGTAGGTTGGCATGGCCGACATCCGCCAAGCATCGCTTCGATAGCGATCCGATCAAAGGAACCAATATGACCATTTCGACACTCGCCCTTACCCCGCTTATCTCGCTGATTGCAGGCGTGCTGATCCTGGTGATGCCGCGGCTGCTCAATTATATCGTCGCCCTTTATCTGATCGTTGTCGGCCTGCTCGGTCTGTTCCCACATCTCGCCGGCTAACGCCATCGGCAATAGCGGACCTGCCATCCATTGGGATTGGTATCGCCGTGCTTCGCGCAGCGATTTCAAGTTTTGCTTGAGATTGTTGGCTGCGGCGATGCGGCAATAGCGCCATTGCCCTTAACGCGGCTTTTCGCTATGTGCCTGAAAGATGTCTTCGAAGGGGTATTCCAATGGCTGAACACACGCCGACCGGTCCTGTCGAACTGGGCGCGAAGATGGACTATGCCGAGCATGATCGGACCTATGCGGGCTTCCTCAGGCTCGCGAAATACGGATCGCTGTTTTGCCTCGCCGTGCTTCTGGCAATGGCTTTCGGCTTCTTCGCAGGCGGCTTCTTCTCGGGGTTTATCCTGTTCGTTCTGATCCTCGCCGTCGGCGCCTTCATTCTCCGGTAAATTCTTCAAAACCCTTGCCCGTGACATCGCCGGAAGTCCGGCCGGCGTCCTGCGCAGACAGGTTCCAGCCGAAAGGATCATGCGGTGGGACAGACGGTTTTCATCCCTCGTGAGCTCGATGCGAACGAGCCGCGCGTTGCTGCCTCGCCGGATACGGTGAAGCGGCTGGCGGGGCTGGGGTTCGACCTAATCGTCGAAAGCGGGGCCGGCACTGCCTCGCGCATTCCCGACGAGGAGTTTGCCAAGGCGGGCGCTGCGATCGGTAAGGCCGGCGATGTCGCCAAGGCCGATGTGGTGCTGAAGGTGCGCCGGCCTGATGAAGCGGAGCTGAAGGCCTATCGCCGGGGCACTGCGGTCATCGCCATCATGGATCCCTACGGCAACGATGCCGGTGTCGCCGCTCTGGCAAGGGCCGGCGTCACCGCCTTCTCGATGGAGTTCATGCCGCGCATCACCCGCGCCCAATCCATGGATGTCCTGTCCAGCCAGGCGAACCTCGCCGGCTATCAGGCAGTGATCGACGCGGCTGCCGAATATGACCGGGCGCTGCCGATGATGATGACGGCCGCCGGCACCGTGCCGGTGGCGAAAGCCTTCATAATGGGCGTCGGCGTCGCCGGCCTGCAGGCCATTGCGACGGCAAGACGGCTTGGCGCCGTCGTCACCGCCACCGACGTGCGTCCCGCCGCCAAGGAACAGGTCGCCTCGCTGGGCGCAAAGTTCCTGGCGGTCGAGGATGAGGAGTTCAAGGCGGCCGAGACCGCTGGCGGCTACGCCAAGGAAATGTCGAAGGAGTATCAGGCCAAGCAGGCGGCACTGACCGCCGAGCACATCGCCAAGCAGGACATCGTCATCACCACGGCGCTGATTCCCGGCCGTCCGGCGCCGAAACTGGTTTCGGCCGCGATGGTCGCCTCGATGAAACCCGGCTCTGTGATCGTCGACCTCGCGGTCGAGCGCGGCGGCAATGTCGAGGGCGCCGTGCCGGGGCAGGTGGTGACCACCGCCAACGGGGTAAAGATCGTCGGCCATCTCAACGTTCCTGGTCGCGTCGCCGCCTCGGCCTCGCTTCTCTATGCCAGGAACCTCTATGCCTTCCTCGAGACGCTGGTCGACAAGGCGACGAAGACACTTGCTATCAACCGCGACGACGAGCTGGTCAAGGCAACCATGCTGACCGATGCTGGCAAGGTCGTGCATCCCGCCTTCGTCTGGGCTGAGCAGGAGCCGCCAAAGGGCCAACATGTCGAACCGCCGGCCATTCCGGCCAGGACAATGGTTGCCGAGGCTTCGGCGAAGCCGGCTGCGAAGAAAACGGTCGCTTCGAGGAAGCCCAAGACCACCGGAGGGATCGCGTGATGGATCAGACCCTGCAGAAAGCCCTCGACCAGCTCGACCAGGCCACAGCTGCCGTGCGGCTCGCCGTGCAGAACGTTGCCGTCGCTCCCGGCACTGAGGCGGCCGGCGACGCCGCGCACGCGCTGTCCGGCGGCGCGATCGATCCTTTCGTCTTCCGCTTCGCCATTTTTGTGCTGGCGATCTTCGTCGGCTACTACGTCGTCTGGTCGGTGACGCCGGCACTGCACACGCCATTAATGGCGGTCACCAACGCCATTTCCTCCGTCATCGTCGTCGGCGCGTTGCTGGCCGTCGGCATCTCGGCCTCCGGCATCGCCACCGGCTTCGGCTTCGTTGCGCTGATGCTGGTATCGGTCAACATCTTCGGCGGCTTCCTCGTCACCCAGCGCATGCTGGCCATGTACAAGAAGAAGGAAAAGTAGGCCGCTATGAACGCCAACTTCGCCTCCTTCCTCTACCTGGTCTCCGGCATCCTGTTCATCCTGGCATTGCGCGGCCTGTCGCACCCGACCAGCAGCCGCCAGGGCAATACGTACGGCATGATCGGCATGGGCATTGCCATCGCCACGACGCTGGCGCTGGCCACCCCTTCCGCCGGACGCTTCGCGCTGATCGTGCTCGGGCTAGCCATCGGCGGCTCGGTCGGTGCGGTCACGGCACGGCGCATTGCCATGACCTCGATGCCGCAGCTGGTCGCCGCCTTCCACTCGCTGGTCGGTCTTGCCGCGGTCATGGTGGCGGCCGCCGCCATCTATGCACCGGAAAGCTTCGGCATCGGCACCGTCGCCGATATCCATGCCCAGGCGCTGATCGAGATGAGCCTCGGCGTTGCCATCGGCGCCATCACCTTCACCGGCTCGGTCATCGCCTTCTTGAAGCTCGACGGCCGCATGTCGGGCAAGCCGATCATGATCGGTGGCCGCCACTTCATCAACGCGGCCCTGGGCATTGCGCTGATCGTGCTGATCGTGCTGCTCGTCACCACCGAGTCCAAGCTGGTCTTCTGGCTGATCGTTGCCGCCTCGCTGGTGCTGGGTGTGCTTCTCATCATCCCGATCGGTGGCGCCGACATGCCGGTGGTCGTGTCGATGCTGAATTCCTATTCGGGCTGGGCCGCCGCCGCACTAGGCTTCACGCTCGGCAATCTGGCGCTGATCATCACCGGCGCGCTGGTCGGTTCGTCCGGCGCCATCCTGTCCTACATCATGTGCAAGGGGATGAACCGGTCGTTCATCTCGGTCATCCTCGGCGGCTTCGGCGGCGAGACATCAGCCATTGCCAACGACGGCATCGAGCGCACGGTCAAGCAGGGCTCGGCCGAGGATGCCGCCTATCTGATGATGAATGCGCAAAAGGTCATCATCGTGCCGGGCTACGGCATGGCCGTCGCCCAGGCACAGCACGCGCTGCGCGAGATGGCCGACAAGCTCAAGGCCAACGGCGTCGATGTCAAATACGCCATCCACCCCGTCGCCGGCCGCATGCCCGGCCACATGAACGTGCTCCTGGCCGAAGCCAATGTGCCTTATGACGAAGTGTTCGAGCTGGAGGACATCAACTCTGAGTTCGCGCAGGCCGACGTCGCCTATGTCATCGGTGCCAACGACGTCACCAATCCCTCGGCTCGTGACGACAAGTCCTCACCGATCTACGGCATGCCGATCCTCGACGTCGACAAGGCCCGCACCTGCCTGTTCGTCAAGCGCTCGCTCGGCTCCGGCTATGCCGGCATCGACAACACGCTGTTCTACAAGGACGGCACCATGATGCTGCTCGGTGACGCCAAGAAGATGACCGAGGAGATCGTCAAGGCGATGGATCACTGAACGGCGTCGTTGCCAACTCACTGCCGATCGTCGAATGCAGCCCGGCTCCGCGCCGGGCTTTTTCTTGGCTGTTACCGGTTCTGAAGCTACGATGCCGACCCGTCGTCTTGCTAACGGCGTCATCGTGGAGGTGCTGGTGCCCGACCCTGGTTCTGCTGCATCGCCGGCCGCCGATCTGACCGCAGCAGAGAAGGCGCCACGCAAGCGCAGCCAGGCGGTGGTGGTCGTGCACGGAATGGGCGAACAGCGGCCCATGGACACGTTGAGGGGATTTGTCCAGGCCGTATGGAGCCACGATCCGGCCCGTGCTCCGTTCTATGCCCATGTCGCCGATCCGGCCGACCCGATGGGCGCGAAAATCAACCAGAGCTGGATCACGCCCGACAGCCGGACCAATTCGCACGAGCTTCGCCGGATCACCACGCCCTATGATGTCGATGGCCGCCGCACCGATTTCTACGAGCTTTACTGGGCCGACATCACCCAGGGCACGACCCGGAGCCGCCTTGCTGCCTGGGTGACCACCCTGCTCTGGCGCAAGCCCGCCGATATTCCGCACGATGTGCGCAGACTCTACGCCGTCACGCTTTTGGCAACCATCGTCGTCCTCGGCGCGGCGCTGGCGCTCGCAACGTCGGCCTGGCAAGGCTACATCTCCTGGACGACCGGCGTGGTTGTCACCGTCGTTGCGTCATTCGTTGTCTGGTCGGTGGACCAGTTTGGCCTACCTTATTTCGGCGATGTCGCCGCCTATGTGCGGGCCGAAGCGGCAACGGTCGAGAAGCGGGCGCTGGTCCGCGAGCGTGGCCTCAAGCTGCTGAAGCGTCTTATGACGGACGACGCCTATGACCGCATCGTGCTGGTCTCGCACAGCCTTGGGTCGATCATCGCCTATGATCTGTTGCAGATATTGTGGGCCGATTTCAGGCCTCGAAGGCTGGAAGCCATTCGTGACAGAGCGCGGCTGAAGGCGATCCACGCCGTCGACAAGGCGACGCTGGCCGCCGATGCCGCCGCCTGGCCCGACAGCCTCGACGACCTCCCCGCATTCCGGCGCAGCCAATGGGAGCTCTACCGGCAGCTTCGCGTCGGCGACGCCGATCATCCGCTGTCGTGGAAGATCAGCGATTTCGTCACGCTCGGCAGTCCGCTGACCCACAGCGAGTTTCTGGTGACCTACAACCTCGCCGAATTCAGGCGCGGCATCGCCGAGCGGCTGTTCTCGGCATGCCCGCCGATCGCCGACAGGGCGGCGGGCGCGACCATGCTCTACCAGGAAGGGCGCAGCCATTCCGGCAAGCCGCAGCGGGCGGTGCATCATGGCGCGGTGTTTGCAGCGACGCGCTGGACCAACATTTTCGACAGGGGCAATGGCTGGCTGACCGGCGACCCGATTTCCGGGCCGATGACGGAAAATTTCGGTCCCGGCGTGGAAAACATCCAGGTCGAGCTGCGCGGCTCGCGCGGCCGCGTCTTCACGCACAGGCTCTACTGGTCGCTGACGGCGAGCGGCGTCGAGGTCAACGCGCCGGCCGGCGCACAGCCGCGCTCGCACCTTGCCGTGCTGCGCGATGCGGTCGATCTTGGCCGCAAGCTGGAGGACTGAGCTATCGGTCGGGCGATGCAGCGCACGACAATGCCGCGCCGGCAGTTGAAAGCAAGGTCCGCTTCGAGGGTAATCTTCCCGAAGCGGACCGAGTTCGCTTAGTCACCGATCAACGATTGGTCAGGAAAATCGCTTCCTCTTCGTCGCGCTGCCTGCCGCCAAGTGCTGCAGCCGCGCTGGCGATAAAAGCCCCGACGACCAGCGACAGCGCGCCAATCAGTGAGATGGTGGCGCCTGCCTTTCTGGCGGTGTCGGCCGCCTGCTGGGCCTTAACCTTGGCCTCCTGCGCTTTGGCGATTACCGCATCGACACGAGCGGTGGCATCGGCTTCGGACAGACCTGTGCGGGCGGCCACCAGCCGCGACAGATAGGTCTTGTCTTCGGCCGATATTTCGCCTGCTGCGGCACTCGCGATCAGAATGCGCGATGCCTGCGCCGTTGCCGCGGCGTCGCTCTCCGGGTTGGCGGCAGCGAGCCTTGCCGGATCGGCCGCGCGGAACAGCGTATCGACGAAATACGATGTGGCGTTGTCGGTCGAGGCGCCACCAGCGTTTGCAGCGGCACCTGCCGAAGCGCCCATTGCCGCGCCGGATGCCACAGTCGAAGCAGCCTGCACACCGGTGCCTATCGCGGCCGAAAGAGCCGTGCCGAGCACCCCGGCGACGAGCAGCGTCGCCAGCGCCCAGGCCAGGAAGCCGTGAGCGGTATCGCGGAAGAAGACTTCATCGGTGTGGATGCCGACCCATTTGGTGCGCAGCCGCCCGGCAAGGTAGCCGCCGACGCCCGACGACAGCCATTGCACGACGATCAGCCAAACGGCGGTGGAAACGGCGAAAGTGGTGACTGACGCACCCGAGCCGGACCATGGCGACACCATGCTCAGCCCAAGCCCGGAGCCGAGCAGCATCAGAATGAACGTAAGTGTCGAGGCAGCAAAGGCCCCGGCGACGATTGGCCCCCAGCTGACGGCGGGGGAAGAGGATTCCGTCGGTGCGGAAACGTCGACAGTCGTTAGGGTTGACGGCATCGAAGTCCCCTACCTTGCGAACAGCATGATCAGAATAATGATCGGAATCGGGACTCCGAGAAGCCAGAGCAAAATGCCACGTCCCATGGATGCCTCCTGCGGCGATTGTGATCGACTACAATGCCTTGAAAGCCTTTCCGTTCCGGCGGTCCTGGTGATCTTTGTTGCGTTGCAGCAGTTGGTATTGGTGCGCCAAGGCGCACCAATGCACTTCATGCCTGCTGGCTGGGTATCTCGGCCTTGGCTCAGATATCCAGATTGGCAACCGACAGCGCGTTTTCCTGGATGAATTCGCGCCTTGGCTCGACCTCGTCGCCCATCAGCCGTGAAAACAATGAGTCCGCATCGGTCGCGTCATTGACCTTGACCTGTAAGAGCGAGCGCACATTCGGGTCAAGCGTCGTTTCCCAGAGCTGCTCGGCGTTCATTTCGCCAAGGCCCTTGTAGCGCTGCATGGTCAGACCCTTGCGGCCGGTGGCAAACACGGCATTAAGCAGTGCCAGCGGCCCCGAGATGGTTTCTGAGACATCCTTGCGGCGCAGCACCGGCGGCTCGCCGTAAACTTCTGCCAGGCGTGGCGCATAGCGGTCGAGCTGGCGTGCGTCGGCGGAATTGATCAGCGCCAGGTCGAGATGTGCGAACTCCTTGACGCTGCGCACTGTTCGCTCGAAGACATAGCCGCCGATGCCCTCGTTCGAGGTCGACATGCGGCCGATCCAGCCGCGTTCGGTATCCTCGGCGATAATATCCAGACGGCGCGCAACACGCTCGGCCGTCTCGTTGGCGCGGCCGAGGTCGGTGAAGATCTCCGGGTTGAGCGCGCCGGCGATCGCTGCCTGCTCGACCACGCCTCTGTTATAGCGCGTATGCAATCCGTTGATGAGCTGGCGGACAGCCAAGGCGTCGTCGATGGCGCTGCGCAGGTCCTGCCCGGCCCGCACCTCGCCCGCGCTGAGCGCAAGCGACGCTTCTTCCAGCCCGGAGCCGATCAGGAATTCCTCGAAGGCGGCTTCGTCCTTGATGTATTGCGAGCTCTTCCCGCGCGTCACCTTATACAGCGGCGGCTGCGCGATGTAGAGATGGCCGCGTTCGATCAGTTCCGGCATCTGGCGGAAGAAGAAGGTCAGCAGCAAGGTGCGGATGTGGGCACCGTCGACATCGGCGTCGGTCATCAGGATGATCTTGTGGTAGCGCAGCTTGTCGGCATTGAACTCGTCCTTGCCGATCGAGGTGCCGAGCGCGGTGATCAGCGTGCCGATCATGTCGGAGCCGAGCATGCGGTCGAAGCGGGCGCGCTCGACATTGAGGATCTTGCCGCGCAGCGGAAGAATGGCCTGGTTCTGGCGCGAACGGCCGCCCTTGGCCGAGCCGCCGGCGCTGTCGCCCTCGACGATGAAGATCTCGGATTTCGCCGGATCGCGCTCCTGGCAATCGGCCAGCTTGCCGGGCAACGAGGTGACGCCGAGCGAACTCTTGCGGGTGATGTCGCGTGCCTTGCGCGCGGCTTCGCGCGCGGCAGCGGCCTGGATGACCTTCTCGATGACCGCCTTGCCCTCGGTCGGGTGCTCCTCGAGCCAGGTGCCGAGCGCTTCGTTGACAAGCCCTTCGACCACCGGGCGAACCTCGGACGACACCAGCTTGTCCTTGGTCTGCGAGGAGAATTTCGGGTCGGGAACCTTGACCGACAGCACCGCGGTCAGCCCTTCGCGGCAATCATCGCCGATTAGCGCCACTTTTTCCTTCTTGGTCAGGCCCGAGGAGTCGCCATAGCCGGTTATCTGGCGCGTCAGCGCACCGCGGAAGCCTGCCAGATGCGTACCGCCGTCGCGTTGCGGGATGTTGTTGGTGAAGGCCAGCACGTTTTCATGGTAGCTGTCGTTCCACCACATGGCGACTTCGACGGTGATGCCGTCGCGCTCGGCGCGGATCGATATCGGCTTGTCGAGCAACGGCTTCTTCGTCCGGTCGAGATATCGGACGAACTCTTCCAGCCCGCCATCGTAGTGCAATTCATGGCGCACGATGTCGGCATGGCGGGCATCGGTCAAAACGATGCGCACGCCGGAGTTCAGGAAGGCGAGTTCGCGCAGCCGGTGCTCCAGCGTACCGTAGTCGAATTCGACCATGGTGAAGGTCTCGGACGACGGCAAAAACGTGATTTCGCTGCCGCTGCGGCCTTCATAGGTGCCGGGGACCTTGTCCTGTTCATAACTGCCGGTGATGCGCAACGGCGCGTCGGCATTGCCATGCGTGAAGCTCATCTCGTAGATTTGGCCGTTACGGCGGATCTTCAGCTTCAGCCAGGCCGACAAGGCGTTGACGACCGACACGCCGACGCCGTGCAGGCCGCCCGACACCTTGTAGGAGTTCTGGTCGAACTTGCCGCCGGCATGCAGCTGCGTCATGATCACTTCGGCCGCCGAAATGCCTTCGCCGGTGTGGATATCGGTCGGAATGCCGCGGCCATTGTCGATGACCGTCACCGATCCGTCCGGATTGAGCGTCACCGTCACCAGGTCGGCATGGCCGGCCAGTGCTTCGTCGATGGCGTTGTCGACGACCTCATAGACCATGTGGTGCAGGCCCGAGCCGTCGTCGGTGTCGCCGATATACATGCCCGGCCGCTTGCGAACGGCATCCAAGCCCTTCAAAACCTTGATGGAATCGGCGCCGTATTCGGCTTCAACGCCGTTGGCGATGTCGGTCTGGTCGCTCATGAAAACCTGTCTGATTGATGCCGTGTGCAGAGCGCGAAAAATCGGCGTCGAATCGCGCATTTCTAATGTCGTAGATATAGGCGCAAAAGGCGGTTTTTCCAAGGTTTGCAGGCATTTCCGAACGGAATGACCGTCGCGTCGGCCGGCTACTGGCGCTTGGCTTCGATCCTGGCCAGCCGCTCACGCAGGAACTGGACCATGAACTTGTATCGCGGCGCCAGCCGACCGGTCCGGTCGAGCTCGAGCGTCATGTCGAGCGCCTTGGAAAGCACGGCCTTCGGGTCCTTTGCGACTTGGGCGTAGTCGATATAGGCGACCACCAGGTCGCGCTGCCAGGTGGCGTTGTCCGGATCGGACCGGGCAAGTTTCTCACGAATGGCCAGGCTGTCCTGAAGGGCTTGCCGCGCCCCCCTGACGTCGCGCTGCCTGAGGCGCAGCGTGGCGATCTCGGACAGCGTTATCGACAAGTCCCGCTGCCAGTCGGAATTGGCGGGATCGAGCTTCGCCAGCCGCTGCGCAATCGCGTAGCTGTCCAGATAGGCTTTCAGCGAGCCTTTGTGGTCGCCCTGTATAGCCAGGACGCCGGCGACTTTCTCGATGCATACGGACAGGTCGCGCTGCCATTCGGTGTTGTTCGGGTCGCCGGCGGCGAGCGCGCTGGCCTGCGAAAGTGCTTCACGATAAGCCGAAAGTGCCGCCTGCCAATTCTGCCGGTCGCTCAGCGCGTTGCCGATCTTGGCATTGCCGACCGACAGGTCGCGTTTCAGCTCGGTGTCGTCCGGATCGCGTTTCGCCAGTTGCTTGACGATCGCCAGGCCCTCCTTGTAGGCAGCTAGCGCCCGCACGGC
Source organism: Mesorhizobium sp. M1428 (assembly GCF_040317515.1). Classification (NCBI taxonomy): domain Bacteria; kingdom Pseudomonadati; phylum Pseudomonadota; class Alphaproteobacteria; order Hyphomicrobiales; family Phyllobacteriaceae; genus Mesorhizobium; species Mesorhizobium sp. M1428. The sequence goes on along the minus strand of NZ_JAMYKT010000018.1, from coordinate 29,699 downwards.
GTCGCCGCGTTCGCGCAGCAGGTCGCCTATCGTATCGTGGCTGACCGAGACGTCACGCTGCCGGTCGGCGTCTCCCGGTTTGTCCGCGGCCAGCGCCAGCCGCACCTTCAGGCTCTCTTCATAGGCCGCCTGTGCGTTGTCCAGTTGGCCTGCGACATGGGCAAGGTGACCGATCTCATCGTAGGTGATGGTCAGGTCGCGCTGCAGTTCGGCACGGTCGGGCTCTCCGGCGGCGAGCTGTTTCTTGATCGACAGGCTTTCCTGGTAAACCTCGGCGGCGCCGGCCAGATCGCCTTGCGTCGCCAATACGTTGCCGATCTTGTCGTCGGCCATGGCGAGGTCGCCGAACCAGTCCAGATTATCCGGTTCTGCCTCGGTCAGGCCCTGCAGAATGGTTTTGGCCGTCTCATAGTTTTGCAGCGCTGTCGGCAGATTGCCTTGGGCCATCCGCACATTGCCGAGCTTGACGTGGCTGACGGCGAAGTCGCGCTTCACGCTGGGATCGGTTTCATGATGCGACCGCCGCTCGAGATCGGCTTGCAGCGCCTCGAAGGCACGGCCAGCCGCATCGATATTGCCGACCGTGGTATAGAGCTTGCCGAGCTCGTCCAGCGTGCGGATCAAGCGGTCGGCGTCGTCGAGCGACAGCACCACCTGTCCGGCTTCGCCATAAAGCGCGAGCACGGACTCATAGTCCTTGATGGCTGTGGCGTAGTCGAGGTCGGCGCGCGCCGCCCCGCCGGACAGATAGCGCGTCGCGGCCTCGGAGAGCGTGCGGCTGACGAAATTGGCCTTCAAAGCGTTGCGAGAGACACTGTCGATCTCGGCTGCCTCGGCGAGCTTTTTCCGAGCGGCATCGAACGCTCCCAGCGAAAGCTGCTCTTCGGCCTGCCGGCGCAACGCCGACACTCTGAGATCGTCGGATCCGAGCGTCTGCATTTCGCTCCGCACCTTGACGAAGGCGTCGGCTGCCTCACGCAGCCTGGCGTTCAGACTGTCCGCAGAGAGGTGGCCGGCATCGGAACTGATCAACGCGCCATAGAGCGGTGCCAGCGGCATGTCGGCGTCGCTGGCGATCTTCTCCACCTCGCCGCGCATCTCGGGCGTCACCTCGGCCATGGCCAGCAACAAGCGTTCGCGTTCCGGCAATTTCTCCTTGGCCGAGGCGGCAAAGAACAGCTGCGGCAGGCCGCTCTCGACATAGGGCAATTGCCTGCCGCGCGAGAGGTCGTAGACCTCCTGCTGCACGAGCGTCAGCACGGAGCGGATCTCGAGACCTTCGGTGCCGAGGTATTTCGTCAGCGCCGCGGTAAACGGCGAATTCTGGCCCGTCCCATCCGCGGCGGTCTCGCCGGGCGCCGCCGAGAAGGCAAACAGGATGTTTTCTGCCCGCCCGATGCGGCCAAGACCCGGCCGGACCTTGTCGCTGACCTCTTTTACCAGCGCCGTTGCGCCGCGACCTTCGCCGCCCGTAGCCGCGAATGGATCGCTGCGGCAGGCATCGAGCACGATCAGTCCGACCTTGCTGGTGGCGGCGACGGTCGCGCGGATCTCCTCCAGCGGCAGGCTGGTCCTTTCCAGCGTAGCGAGCGACGACGCGTCTGCATCGACCGGCAGGAGCCGGTTCTCGCCGGCTATCTCGACGCCGTGGCCGGAGAAGAACACCAGTGCCACGTCGGCGCCTTTGGCATCCTCGCGGAAATCGTCGAGCGCCCGGCGCATGCGCCGCAGGTCGCGGTTGGTTTCGAGGAAGACCTCGAAACCGAGCTTCCTCAGCACCGTTTCCATGACCTCGCCGTCATTGACGGGATTGGCGAGCGGCCGGATCAGCCGGTAGTCGTTCTCGGCGATGACCAGCGCAGCCCGCCGCTCCGCTACGGCAGCGGAGGCCGTCGAGAGGATCAGCAGCAAGGCAAACAGAAAACGCAAATCGAACCGCCCCGGCCCGGTCATTTGACGGAGCATTCCATCTCTTTATGGCATGAGCAAGTTACGGAATCGGCCAGCCGGGTCGTTCGCGTTGTCAGCCGACCCGCATCGGCTTCAGCGCTTCGCTCCAGCGGAACAGCTCGTCCAGCATGGTCCTGGCCCCGCCGAGCACCTGCTCGCTGGGCAGGAAGGCGCCGGTCTCGTCGAGCAGCTTCTGGTACATCGGCAGCGCCACGCCTTCCGGAATCGGCATGACGCCGACGGCGGTCAGCAACGGTTTGACCGCCTGCGCCGCTCGCAAGCCGCCGGAGACACCACCGTAGCTGAGGATGGCGGCCGGCTTGTATCGCCATTCCCTGAGCAGGTAGTCGACCGCGTTGACGATCGCGGGGGCTGCGAAATAGTTGTATTCCGGCGCCACGAAGACGAATGCGTCGGCGGCGTCGATTGCTTTCGACCAGGCTTTCGTGTGGCTGTTTTCGTATTTGGCGAGTCTCGGATGATGCGGCTCGTCCAGCACCGGCAGGTTGAAGGCGGCGATGTCGGTGAGAACCGGCTCGAATTTCCCGTGTTCGCGCGCAAAGCTCTCCAGCCACTTTGCGAAAACGGGTCCGGCGCGGCCCGGCCGCGTGCTGCCGATGATGACGTTCAACTGGTGCTTCAAGGCAGGCTCCCGCCGGTTAGTGGCATCTATGGTGCTGCCACCTAAGATACGCAGCCCGACACAGCAAGCAGGCACTTTCCGGTGCCCCGGTCAAATTCCAGCGAGCGGATGCTTCGCCTTGTCGTCCGGTTACATGGACGCCTGCCTTGCCCGCCACTACATTGAGGTGTCAGCGGAGCAAGCCATGGACAGTCAGCCCGTCCCCTTTGTCCCGCCAGCGCCGAAGCCGCGCACCGCGCCGCCCTCGACGCTGGAGATGATCCGCATCGTCTATCGCAATCCCCTCGAACTGTGGGGCGAGCCGACCTACAACGAGCCCTGGATTTCGGTGACCGGCGTCGGTGGGCCGCTGGTCATCGCCAACGATCCGGGCCTCATCCGGCATGTGCTTGTCGATAATGCCAAGAACTACAAGATGGCGACGGTGCGTCAGAAGATATTGCGGCCAATTCTGCGCGATGGCCTGCTGACCGCCGAAGGCGAGGTGTGGAGGCGTTCGCGCAAGGCGATGGCGCCGGTGTTCACGCCGCGCCACATCTTCGGCTTCGCGGAGCCGATGCTGAAACGCACACTCGAATTCGTCACCCGTTACGAGCAAGGTGGCACCTCGGACATCGCCCACGACATGACGCTGCTCACTTTCGACATCCTGGCCGAGACGCTGTTTTCGGGCGAGATATCGGGCGAGCCCGGCAGCTTCGCCAAGGAGATCGACCGCCTGTTCGAGACGATGGGCCGGGTCGATCCGCTCGACCTTTTGCGTGCGCCCGATTGGCTGCCTCGCCTGACCCGCATCCGCGGCCGCAAGACCATGGCCTACTTCCGCAAGATCGTCACCGACACGGTGCAGATGCGCGAGGCGCGGCTGAGGCGCGCTCCGGACACGGTGCCGCAGGATTTTCTCACGCTGCTGTTGAAGGCGGAGGGACCGGGCGGGCTGACCCGAGCCGAGGTCGAGGACAACATCATCACCTTCATCGGCGCCGGCCATGAGACTACGGCCAGGGCGCTCGGCTGGACGCTCTACTGCCTTGCCGAAGCGCCGTGGGAGCGCGAAAAGATCGAGCACGAGATCGATGCGGTGCTGGCGCGTGAACCCGACCCGACGAAATGGCTCGACGCCATGCCGCTCACCCGGGCCGCCTTCGACGAGGCGCTCAGGCTCTATCCGCCAGCGCCGTCGATCAACCGCGAACCGATCGAGCCCGAAACCTGGAACGGCCTCTACATACCCCGACGTGCCGCGGTGCTGGTGATGCCGTGGGTCGTCCACCGCCATCGGAAATTGTGGGACCGGCCGAACGCTTTCATGCCGGAACGCTTCCATCCGGGAAACCGCGAAAAGATCGATCGTTTCCAGTATTTGCCGTTCGGCGCCGGACCTCGCGTTTGCATCGGCGCCAGCTTCGCCATGCAGGAAGCGATCATCGCGTTGGCGATCATGCTGTCGCGCTACCGTTTTGATACCACTGCTCAAACCCGCCCCTGGCCGGTGCAGAAGCTGACGACGCAGCCGCAAGGCGGCCTGCCGATGCAGGTCACCCGGCGCGCCTCGTAGGCAACCGCACGTCCGTTCGTGTTATGCGGCGGACTTGCGTTGGAACTGGCCGGCGGCGCGGTAGCGCCAGAGATAGCTGGGCAGGATGGTTCCGATCGACCGCGGCTGGATCCCGAGGCCGGCGAGCGTCCTGTTGTCCTTGACGGCGGCTTCCGACACGACATTGTGCTGGCGCAACAGCAGGACTTGGTCCTTGGTCAACAACGGATTGGGCAGCAGCCCGAGAATTGATGCCTGGAGGTTCGCCAGCCACCATGGCACGGGCAGCAAAAGCCGCTTGCGTTCGATGATGACAAGCAGCTCTTGCATACATTCCTTGAAGGTAAGCGCTTGCGGCCCACCGAGTTCATAGATCCGGCCGCCCTGGACCTTGCCGTCGACCGAATGCGCCACCGCCTCGGCGACGTCGCCGACATAGACCGGCTGGAATTTCGTCTGCCCGCCGCCGATCAGCGGCAGCACTGGGGAAAAGCGGGCCATGTTGGCAAAGCGGTTGAAGAAACCGTCCTCCGGCCCGAAATTGATCGATGGCCGCAAGATCACGGCGTCCGGGACCGTCTCCAGAACGGCCTTTTCGCCGAGCGCCTTGGTACGCGCATAGTCCGATTGCGCGTCGAGATCCGCTCCCAGAGCCGAGATGTGGGTGAGGCCGGCGCCGACGGCGCGCGCCGCTTCAGCGACAGCGCGCGCGCCGAACTCGTGGACGGCAGTGAATTTCTGCCGGCCGGCCTCATGCGCGATTGCCACCAGATTGACGACATGGTCTGCGCCCTGCACGGCGCGGTCGACCGACCAGCGCACCCGGACATTGGCCTGCACCGGCTGGATCTGCCCGACATTGCCGAGCGGCTGCAGGTGGCCGGCGAGATCGGGCCGACGGCAGGCGACCCGGATGCGGTAGCCGCGCTTGGCCAGCGCCCGCACGACATGACGACCGACAAAGCCGGAGCCGCCGAACACGACGACGAGCTTTGGGGTCTGCAGGATTTCGGTCATGGCTGGCTCCGGCGGGCTATCCAGATGGCTTGATTGAAGCCGTTTCATAGTCGGTTTCGCGCCAAAGGCAAAGGGCGACCATCGGTCGGCCGGCATTGTTGAAGCATGATTTCCGGTATCCGTTCGAAATGGCAGAAAACGCCGCCGACGTAACTCCATTCGGGACAGGAACCTTTGTTCCGGCCGGCGATTTTAGATGTATGGTTTGATTCCGAATGGAGGATATTGCCGATGACGACAAAACGCGTTGCGATCTTCGCTGTGGCTTTCGCAACAGGCTGCAGCATTGGTGCCTCGGCATTCGCGGCAAACCGGCATCACCACCAAGCTCAACCTGAACGCTACGTTCCGGCCAACGGCGACATCATCGACATTCTGTTCGGCGGCCCGCGCTACTATGACAACCACCTGTTCACGACGGCCGCCGAACCCTGCTCCTACAACAGGGTAGGACCGGACGCGAATGCGGCGAACGTCATCAACGATCATTATTGCGGGAAGTAGGCTCGCCCTGCCGGATAGGCCGGCCTCCTCAACCGCTTACCGGACAAACGAATTTCTTCAGGACGAATAGCGCGCGGCGAATTCGGAAATGCGTTGCACAACGGCTTTCGGCGCGCTTATGCCGCGCGCCGCCGCCTTCTCCGCGGCCTCGGCCCGGGCACGCCCCGGCACATGCACGCCATAGCGCCGCCGCAGCCGGTCGAGCTGATCCTTCATCCGCTTTTCGAAGTCCGGATCGAGCAGCTTTGGCTCGACGGCGAGCACGAACAGGCCGGTCCCCGGACTGTCCGGCCCGCCGCTGAACCACGGCGCATCGAGCGACCAATTGGCACCAGATAGGCCTGCAGCCAGCACCTCGACCATCAGCGCGATGTTGGCGCCGCGCTGGCCGCCGAAGGCAAGCATGGCGCCTTTCATGGCGGCTGCCGGGTCCGTGGTCGGATTGCCGCTGGCATCCAGTGCCCAGCCTTCGGGTATCTTCTTGCCGTCCTCGGCCGCCTTGCGGATGTTGACGAAGGCGGTGGCGCTCGAAGACTGGTCGATGACCAGCGCCGCCCCGTCCGCGGCGGGTGCCGCAAAGGACATCGGGTTGGTGCAGTAGACCGGCTTGACCGAACCCGAGCCGGCAAGCACGGCCGGGCCGTTGGTGGCGGCGAACGACACCAATCCCTGCGCGGCCAGCCGTCCGGTGAAATAGCCGAGCGCGCCGCACGTATAGGCATTCTTCTGCGAAAAGATAGCGACGCCGAACAGCCGCGCCGCCTTGGCGAGGTCATCGATCGTGCGGTCGAAACCGGTATGCGCTAAGCCGCCGCGCGCATCGGAGAGATAGACCGCGAGCGCCGGCCTGGTGATCACCGGATCGGCGTTGCCGTCGATACGGCCGGCCTCCAGCGCTTCGAGATAATCGATGAAGTGCGACAGCCCGACGGTCGACAGTCCTTCCGCCTCGGCCGCGACGATCGAGGCAGCCAGCGACTGCGCCGCCTCTTCGTTGGCGCCAGCGCCAAGTGCGGCCATCCGGCACAGCCCTGTCGCCTGGTCGAGACTGAGTTGCATTGTGCTTGCCATGATATCTGAGGGAATGGTGAGTGGGACTTAGCCGGCACCACTACGGGCTACTCACCACTGACTATTCACCATTCACTATTCACCATTCACCTAACCAATCTTGTTCGGAATCCGCGCCTCGATCTTGCCCAGGGTGAAGACGAGGATGCCGGTGATCGCCATATAGATCAACGCCAGGAGCAGCAAGGGTTCATAGGTGAGGTAGGTATCCTGACGCACCTTTGAAGAGACGGCGAATATGTCGATCACGCTGATGGTCGCCACCAGCGGCGTCGATTTCAGCTGCAGCACGGTTTCGCCCGTCAGTGTCGGCAGTGCACGGTAGAAGGCCTGTGGCAGCCAGATTCGCTGGAAAATCCTCCAGCGGCTCATGCCGAAGGCGCGGGCGGCTTCCAACTGGCCCTTCGGCACGCCGGCAAAAGCGCCTCGCATCACCTCGCCCTCATAACCGGCGAAGGACAGCGTCAGCCCGAAGACGCCATAGGGCCATGCTTGCCTCAGATAGGGCCACATCCAGGACTCGCGAATCCATGGATATTGTGGAAACAGCGAGCCCAGCCCGTAATAGAGCAACCAGAGCTGCAGCAGCAGCGGCGTCCCTCTGATGACGGTGCAGAAGACCTTGGCCGGTGCCGCGAACCAGAACGAGCCCGCGGCCTGCGCCAGCCCGAGCGGCACGGCGAGCAGGAAGCCAAGCGCGCAGGTGACGGCAAGAATCCACAGCGCGCGCCAGATGCCGAGCAATCCCATCCCGTAATATTTCGGCAGCCAGTCCCAGCGCATGAAGACAGCCGCCGCCAAAACCAGTCCCAGCGCGATCAGGATCAGCACGATACGATGCGGCTTCAGCCACAGCGAAGCGCGTGCGGCTATCTCGATGGCCGCCGCTTCGCCAGTCATCGCCGGGTCAGCCATCACCGGGCCTCCTTGAGCGACGGCATGCCGCGGCGGGCCCATGTCTCGATACGGCCGATGATCAGATTCGAAACCAGCGTCAACAGAAGGTAGATCGCGCCGGCGGCGATAAAGAATGTCAGATAGGCTTTGGTTACGCCGGCCGCCTGCCGTGTCGCCAATGTCAGCTCGAAAAAGCCGACGACCGCCAGCAGGGCGGTGTCCTTGGTGGCGATCAGCCAGAGATTGGCAAGGCCGGGTATGGCGAACGGCAGCATCGCCGGCAACGTGATGCGCCGCAGCAGCAGGCCGGGAGACATGCCATAGGCGCGCGCGGCTTCGATCTGGCCCTGCGGAATGGCGAGGATCGCGCCGCGGATCACCTCGGTCGAATAGGCGCCCTGGACGAAGCCGAGCACGGCAATGCCGGCCGCCAGCCCGCTAATGTCCATGCGCTGATAGCCCATTGCCGTCAGCATCTGATTGATCAGGTCGGTGCCGGCGTAATAGAGCAGAAGGATCAGCACCAGCTCCGGCACGGCGCGCACGACTGTCGTATAGACTGCCAGGAGATCGCGCACCACCGGACCACCATACAGCTTGCCGGAGGCGCCGCCGATGCCGATCAAAAGGCCGAGACAGGTGGCGCCGACCGCGATCTCGATCGTATGGAGCAGCCCGACGATGAGCGTTCCACCCCAGCCCGGCGGCACGGGCGAGAGAAGCGCGATGGCAGAGGCGGCCCAAGCCGGAACAAATGCGTCGATCAGCGTCGCCCTCGAATTGCTGGCGCTAAAACCGCCGGCGATTTCCGCCCGCGGCAGCTCGCGTCGATGGATTTCGACCAACCACGCGGGTCTATCGGGGCCGCGTGGTTAATCGCTCATGGATGAGGCCGTCAGTTCGACTGCGTGTCGGAGCCGTAAATATCAAAGTCGAAGTACTTCTTCGAAATCTCGTCATATTTGCCGTTGGCGCGGATGGCCTTGATTCCGGCGTTGATCTTTTCCTTCAACTCGGTGTCTTCCTTGCGGACGCCGGCGCCGACGCCGGGCCCGAGAATCGCCAGATCCGGCGCTACCATGCCTTTCAGATCGCAGCATTGCTTGCCCTGGTCCGATTTCAGGAAGGCATCGAGGGCGATGGAATCGGCCTGCACCGCGTCGACCCGGCCGGCGGCAAGATCCTGGTTGGCCTCGTCCTGGGTCTGGTATTCCTTGATTTCCGCCGCGTCGGCGAAGTGCTTCTTGGCGTAGTCGGCGTGTACGGTCGAGACCTGGACGCCGATGATCTTGCCCTTGAGGTCCTCCGGTGTCGAGCCGAACTTCTGGTCCTTCGGCCCGATGATCGCGGTCGGGGTGTTGTAATATTTGTCGGAGAAGTCGATCGTCTTCTTGCGTTCGTCGGTGATCGACATCGAGCTGGCGATGACGTCGATCTTCTTGGTCGTCAACGCCGGGATGATGCCGTCCCAGGCGACCGGCGTGATGACGCAGTCGAGCTTCTCCTCGGCGCAGACAGCGTCGATGAATTCGATTTCCCAACCGACCCATTTGCCGGACGCATCCGGCGATGTGAACGGCGGGTAGGGCTCGGCAGCGACACCGATCTTGACCGGATCGGCCTTGGCCACGCCCATGGCGGCAACGCCAAGCAGCAGCGCTGCGGCAAAGGTCTCGAGAATAATCTTCATCGTCATGACTCCCAGTTTTGTTGTTGTTCCCGGTTTTCGTCCGCCCACACATTAACCGATGTTGCGGATGAACTGCTTCAGCCTTTCGGATTTTGGTGCGCCGAAGATCTGTTCCGGCGGCCCTTCTTCCTCGACCAGCCCGTTATGGAGGTAGACGACATGCGTCGCGACCTCGCGGGCAAACTTCATCTCATGGGTGACCAGCACCATGGTGCGGCCTTCGCGCGCCAGGTCGCCGATCACCTTCAGCACCTCGCCGACCAGCTCCGGGTCGAGCGCCGAGGTCGGCTCATCGAACAGCATGACGCGCGGATTGATGGCCAGCGCCCTGGCAATCGCGGCGCGCTGCTGTTGGCCGCCCGACAGATAGGCGGGATAGACGTCGCGTTTTTCGGCCAGGCCGACGCGGGCGAGCAATTTCTCCGCCTCGCCGACCGCCACATCGCGCTTGACGCCGAGCACATGCACGGGAACCTCGATGACGTTCTCGATCAACGTCATGTGACTCCACAGATTGAAGTTCTGGAAGACCATGCCGAGTTTGGAGCGGATGCGTTCGATCTGCTTGCGGTCGGCGGGGACGGTGTGGCCGTAGCTGTCGGCCTTCAGCTTTATCTCTTCGCCATTGACCCGGATGATGCCGCTGGTCGGGTTCTCCAGGCAGTTGATGCAGCGCAGCAGCGTCGATTTGCCCGAGCCGCTGCCGCCGATGATGGCGATCACCTCGCCATCGCGCGCCGACAGCGAAACGCCCTTCAATACATGCAGCTTGCCGAAATTCTTGTGCAGGTTCTCGACGTGGATGGCTTCGGCAGCGCCGTTCTGCGCCATATGCTTCAGGGCGGTGGCCGGCGCTGTCATCGTCGCGGCGCCCCGCGGAGCAGCCGAGGCAGTCCTTGCTGGAATTTTTTACCCATTACCCGTCACTGGACAGCGTTCCGATTCTCAAGATGGACCGTTCCGCTTGCCTCCGTCAACCGCAGTTTTTGGACCATTGATCACCGCCTGCCGAGTGGCTATTGGCAGGAGGGACGCGTTTCAGGAGAATTTAGTGGGCAAAGCATACGGGTCGCAGTCGATGGCCGGGACGCTGCAGCGCGTGCTGATGCGCTCCGCCGCCAGCGCCATGCGTCGGGCCGAAGCGCTGGAGTGGCACTATGGCCCCGGCTTCGATCCGCAAAAAGCGGCGGCCCAGCATGAAGCGCTGGCCAGGCTGATTTCCGCATCAGGCGCCGAAATCGAATGGCTGAGCGACGCCGATGACGGGCTTGCCGATTCGGTCTTTACCCACGATCCCTCGCTGATGACCGACCACGGCGCGGTCATCCTTGCCATGGGCAAGGCGCTGCGCCGGCCCGAGCCCGGCCTGCACGAGGCAGCCTATGGGCGCATGGGCATCCCCGTCCTCGACCGAATCGAGGCTCCCGGCCAGGTCGAGGGCGGCGACTGCGTGTGGGTGGATGCAAACACGCTGGCCGTCGGCCGCGGCGTGCGCACCAATCAGCACGGCATCCAGCAGCTCTCCAACCTGCTTTCACCCAAGGGCATCCAGGTCTACGGCTTCGACCTGCCGCTCTGGCAGGGCGAGGAGGCCTGCCTGCACCTGATGTCGGTGATCAGCCCGCTCGCCGACGATCTGGCGCTGATCCATGCGCCGCTCCTGCCGGTCGCCTTCCACCAGATGCTGCGCGAACGCGGCATTCGGCTGGTCGAGGGCGATGCCGACGAATTCTTCGCCTCGAATGGGCTCAGTCTGAACGTGCTGCCGACCGCGCCGCGCCAGGTTATCGCCGTTGCCGGTTTTCCGAAGACGGCGGCTGCCATGCAGGCCGCTGGCTGTACGGTCTCGACATTCGAGGCCGATGCACTGTGCATTGCCTGCGAGGGCGGCCCGACCTGCCTCACACGCCCGGTGTTAAGACAATGACGACCATCGGCGAAGCGCTCATCACCTTGCTCGAAGCGCACGGCGTCGACATCGTCTTCGGCATTCCCGGCGTACATACGGTCGAGCTCTATCGCGGGCTGGCGCGATCGAAGATCCGTCACGTCACGCCGCGCCACGAGCAGGGCGCCGGCTTCATGGCTGACGGCTATGCGCGCGCCAGCGGCAGGCCGGGCGTCGCCTTCGTCATCACCGGGCCGGGGCTGACCAACACCATCACCGCCATGGGCCAGGCGCGCGCCGATTCGGTGCCGATGCTGGTAATCTCGGGCGTCAACGCCACACCGACGCTGGGCAAAGGCCTTGGCCATCTGCATGAACTGCCGGACCAGCGCGGCATGATGGAGAAGGTGGCGCTGTTTTCGCACCGTGTCACCGAGGCCGGCGAACTGCCCGGCGTGCTCGCCCGCGCCTTTGCGCTGTTTTCATCCTCGCGTCCGGGTCCGGTGCATATCGAGATCCCGACCGATGTCATGACCATGCCGGCCAACGGCATCGTGCCGCTGCTGCGGAATTCAGCGCCGCCCGGGCCGGATGTGGCGGCGATTGCAGAGGCGGCAAGGCTGTGCGCGTCTGCCAGCCGGCCGCTTATCCTCGCCGGTGGCGGCGCCAAAGCCGCCGAAGCGCCGTTGCAGCGGCTGGCCGAGAGGCTGGGAGCGCCGGTCGTCCAGACGGCCAATGCGCGCGGCCTGCTCTATCGTCATCCGCTTGGCGTGCCGGCCAGCCCCGGCCTGAAGGCGGTGCGTGCGCTGATCGCCGATGCCGATCTGGTGATCGCAGCCGGCACCGAATTCGGTCCGACCGACTATGACGGCTATGGCGACGGCGGTTTTGTCCTGCCCGCCAATCTGATCCGCATCGACATCGGCGCCGACCAGCTCGCCCGCCGGCCTGCGCGGATTTCGATCCAGGCCGATTGCGGTGCAGCGCTCGAAGCGCTGCATGCCGAACTCGGCACGGGCCAGGCGCAATCAGGCGACGGCGCCGCTCGCGCCGCCGCGACGCGGCAAGCGGCCTTTGCCGAGATCGGCCCGGCTATGCAGGCGCAATTGCGCGCCGTCGAGACGATCCGTGATGCGCTGCCTGGCGCGATCATCGTCGGCGATTCGACCCAGCCGGTCTACGCCGCCAACCTCTACTACGATCACGACCGGCCGGGCGGCTGGTTCAACGCCGCCACCGGCTTCGGCGCGCTCGGCTATGGCCCGCCGGCGGCGATCGGTGCCGCCCTTGCCAGGCCTGAGGCGCCAGTCGTTTGCCTCACCGGCGACGGCGGCTTCCAGTTCACCCTGCCGGAACTGGGCGCCGCGCTCGACGCGGCGGCGCCGGTGATCTTCACCGTGTGGAACAATCGCGGCTACCGTGAGATCGAAACCTCGATGCTCGACGTCGGCGTCGAGCCGGTCGGCGTCTCGCCGGCACCGCCGGATTTCTGCAAATTGGCCGAAGCCTACGGCATTGCCGCCGAGCGGATTTCCGGCACCGGCGGCTTGGCGGACGCGCTACGGCGCGCGCGGGCGACTGGACGACCTTACGTCATCGAGATTTCGGTTGAGTGATCGCGCGAAAGGCGCGACCTTCCGCATCGGCGGCGCGCAATGACGGAGCGGTCGAATATGACGGAAACACTGGACGGCAGACATATCGTGGTGACCGGCGGCACCGGTGCCCTTGGCGGCGCGGTCGTAGGAAAACTGCTGGAGCAGGGCGCCATCTGCCATGTGCCCAACGCCCACGCTGCCGCGCCTGCGCATTTCCCCTTCCCGGCGCATGACCGCGTCAGGCTGGCGCATAATGTCGACCTCGCCGACCCTGCCAAGGTCGACGCCTTCTATGCCAGCGTTCCAGATTTATGGGCATCGGTGCATCTTGCCGGCGGCTTCACCGCCGCGCCGGTCGAGAAGATCGAGCCCGCCTCCTTCGCCGAGATGATGGACACCAACGCCCGCACCACCTTCCTGTGCTGCCGCGCGGCGATACGCTCGATGCTGGAATCTTCCGTGCCGGGCCGCATCGTCAATGTCACCGCGCGAGCCGGGCTCGATCCGCGGCGCGGCTCCGGCAAGGTGGCCTACGCTGCCGCCAAGGCGGCGGTCGCCGCGATGACCGTGGCGATCGCCGAAGAGCTGAAGGGCAACGGCATCCTGGTCAACGCCGTGGCGCCCTCGACGCTCGACACGCCGGCCAACCGGGCTGACATGCCGAACGCAGATTTCAGCAGATGGGTCAGCCTTGAAGCGGCGGCCGAGGCCATTGCCTACCTTGCCTCGCCGGCCAACATGGCCATCAGCGGCACGCTGGTGCCACTTTACGGCCGGGCCTGAGCCTGCGGTCCGTCACAAGCAAAAAGTCACAAGCAAAAGCCCCGCCGGATCGTTCCGGCGGGGCTTTTTGTTTCGTTTATAACCCGCGCGAGGCGCGGTGTCGGCTTAGCTGCCCTGCTTCTTCAGCGCGGCACCCAAAATATCGCCCAGCGAAGCGCCGGAGTCGGTCGAACCGTATTGGGCGACCGCTTCTTTCTCTTCGGCGATTTCCAGCGCCTTGATCGAGACCTGCAGCTTGCGGGTCTTCTTGTCGAAGGCGATGACGCGGGCGTCGACCTTCTGGCCGACGGTGAAGCGCTCCGGGCGCTGCTCGTCGCGGTCACGGCTGAGGTCGGAGCGCTTGATGAAGGTCTCGATGCCGCTGTCGACCAGCCGCACTTCAAGACCGCCATCCTTCACGCCGATAACCTCGCAGGTGACGACTGCGTTCTTGCGCAGTTCGCCTGACGTCGCGGCTTCGCCGACCGTGTCCTTTGCCAGCTGCTTGATGCCGAGCGAGATGCGCTCCTTGTCGATGTCGACGTCGAGCACCTGCGCCTTGACCATGTCGCCGCGATTGTACTCCTCGATCACCTGCTCGCCCGGACGGGTCCAGTCGAGGTCGGAAAGATGGACCATGCCGTCGACGTCGCCCTCGAGGCCGATGAACAGGCCGAACTCGGTCTTGTTCTTGACCTCGCCCTCGACCTGGCTGCCGACCGGATGGCTGCGCGCGAAGGCCTCCCACGGGTTCTCCAGCGTCTGCTTGAGGCCGAGCGAGATACGGCGCTTGGCCGGATCGACTTCGAGCACCACGACGTCGACTTCCTGCGTTGTCGACAGGATCTTGCCAGGATGCACGTTCTTCTTGGTCCACGACATTTCCGAAACGTGGATGAGGCCTTCGATGCCCGGCTCCAGCTCGACGAATGCGCCGTAGTCGGTGATGTTGGTGACGGTACCCTTGATCTTCTTGCCGATCGGGAACTTGGTGCCGATCTCGGACCACGGATCGCTCTCGAGCTGCTTCATGCCGAGCGAGATGCGGTGGGTTTCCTGGTTGATGCGGATGATCTGCACCTTGACCGTCTGGCCGATATTGAGGATTTCGGTCGGATGGTTGACGCGGCGCCATGCCATGTCGGTGACGTGCAGCAGGCCGTCGATGCCGCCGAGGTCGACGAACGCACCATAGTCGGTGATGTTCTTGACGACGCCTTCGACCACCTGGCCTTCTTCGAGGTTCTGCACGATTTCCGAACGCTGTTCGGCGCGGCTTTCCTCGAGCACGGTGCGGCGCGACACCACGATGTTGCCGCGGCGGCGATCCATCTTGAGGATCTCGAAGGGCTGTGGGTTGTGCATCAGCGGCGAGACGTCGCGGATCGGGCGGATATCGACCTGGCTGCGCGGCAGGAAAGCCACGGCACCGTCGAGGTCGACGGTGAAGCCGCCCTTGACCTGGTTGAAGATGACGCCTTCGACGCGTTCGCCCTTGGTGAACTTCTCTTCGAGGCGGACCCAGCTCTCTTCGCGGCGGGCCTTCTCGCGCGACAGCATGGCTTCGCCAAGCGCGTTCTCGATACGCTCGACATAGACCTCGACCGTGTCGCCGACCTTGAGCGTCGTGTCCTTGCCCTTGACGCCGAATTCCTTCAGCGGCACGCGGCCTTCGACCTTGAGGCCGACGTCGATGATGGCCATGTCCTTCTCAATGGCGGTGATGATGCCCTTGACGACCTGGCCTTCGCCGGAATGGCCGGCGGAAAATGATTCTTCGAGCAGGCTCGCGAAATCATCGCGAGTGGGATTTGCAACTGACATAGTTTCTCCTGGAATGCCCCGCAATCTGTCGCGGGGCGGGCGCCGTGGGTTAGCGTTGCGTTGGCCTGCCGGCGTTCCGGGCAAAAAGCCCTTGGCCGCCCTCGAGCGGCAATTCCGGCGCATGAAGAATGCTGGCAGGCTGGTTCACGCCCAATATGGGAATTCTTTTGTCGCCGGCAATCGGCGGCGGCAGGAAAACCCGGCTCAGGCTTCGTTTCTCTTGGCCAGGACATCGTCGATGATCGCCTGAGCTGCCAGAAACGCGGCTTCTATAGCCATTTCCGACGTGTCGAGCAAGTGCGCATCGGCGGCCGGCTTCAAGGGCGAGTCCATGCGGCCCATGTCGCGCTCGTCGCGGCGCACGATATCGGCAAGGATTTCATCGAAATTGGCAGTGCCGCCGATGCTCTCGATTTCATCCAGTCGCCGCTTTGCACGCACCTCGGCGCTGGCCGTGACATAGAGTTTTACGTCGGCATCGGGACACACAACAGTGCCGATGTCGCGGCCGTCGAGCACCGCACCCGGCGGGGTTTTTGCAAAGTCGCGCTGCTTTTCCACCAGGATGCGCCGCACGGTTGGGAACACAGCGACTTTCGAGGCCGCCTCGCCGACCGCGTGTGCCGAAAGCACGGCGCGGTCGAGCTTTGCCAGATCGACCTGGCGAGCCGCCGTTTCAGCGGCCGAGACATTGTCGAGTGGCAGGCCGAGCCGGAGCAGCGCATGCGCCACCGCGCGATAGGTAAGGCCGGTGTCGAGCAGGTTCAGCCGGTAGTGATCGGCCAGCCGCCGGGCAAGAGTGCCTTTGCCAGCACCGGCAGGTCCGTCGATGGCGATGGTGAAGGTTGAGGTCATTGGCCGCCCACCGGAATCGAAAAGCGCAATGATCCAGATAGGCGTGGCGATCCTTCGCGCCCCCCTCTGTCCTGCCGGACATCTCCCCCACTTGGGGGGAGATCGGCGGCCATCGCGGCTTTCGCCAATTGTCTACGTCGCAGGATTGAGCGGAGCGCCGAAGCTGCCAATCTCCCTCCTTGTGGGGGAGATGTCCGGCAGGACAGAAGGCGGCGCTGTCCCGCCGACGTTCCAGTTTGGCCCCAGCCCCCAAGGCTATTGATTGCCATCAAGCTACTCGATCTCTGCACCGAGCCCCTTCATCAGCCCCATGAATTCCGGAAAACTTGTCGCGATCATCGCTTGATCATCGATGGTCACGGGCTTTTCCGTCGCCAGCCCCATAACCAGAAAACTCATGGCTATGCGGTGGTCGAGATGGGTCTGGACGATGGTGCCCTGTCCGTTGGGATGCTGGCCGAGGCCCTTGCCGCCCGGCTTTCCGTGCACCACAAGCGAGGCTTCGCCTTCGCTGCAGTCCACGCCGTTGAGCTTCAGCCCTTCGGCCACCGCCGACAGCCGGTCGGATTCCTTCACGCGCAGCTCTTCCAGGCCAAGCATCAGCGTTTCGCCCTCGGCGAAGCTGGCCGCCACGGCAAGCACCGGATATTCGTCGATCATCGTCGGCGCCCGTTCCGGCGGTACGGTGACGCCTTGCAGTTCCGAATAGCGCACGCGCAGGTCGGCAACATCCTCGCCACCTTCATTGCGGCGGTCGAGAATGTCGATCCGGGCGCCCATTTCCTGCAGCGTCAAAAGAAGGCCTGTGCGGGTCGGGTTCATCAGCACGTTTTCGATGGTGATGTCCGAGCCCGGCACGATCAGTGCCGCCACCAGCGGAAAGCCGGCCGAGGAGGGGTCGCCAGGCACCGCGATGGTCTGGCCGGTGAGCTTGCCCTGGCCTTCGATGAAAATGTGGCGCACGCCGCGCTCGTCGGTCTCGACCGACAGATTGGCGCCGAACCCCTTGAGCATCTTTTCGGTGTGGTCGCGCGTCATCACCGGCTCGATGACGGTGGTGATGCCCGGCGTGTTCAGCCCGGCCAGCAGCACCGCCGATTTGACCTGCGCCGAGGCCATCGGCACGCGGTAGGTGATCGGTGCGGCGTGCTTGGGTCCGTGCAGCGTGATCGGCATGCGGTCGCCGGGCGTCGCCCTCAGCACCTGCACGCCCATCTGGCGGAGCGGTTCGAGCACGCGGCCCATCGGCCGGCCGGACAGCGAGGCGTCGCCGATGAAGGTGGTTTCCATGTCATAGGTACCGACCAGGCCCATGGTGAGGCGTGAGCCCGTGCCGGCATTGCCGAAATCGAGCGGGCCTTCCGGCTGCAGCAGCGCGCCGTTGCCGGTACCGCGGATCACCCACTCAGCGCCATGCTTCTCGATATGAGCGCCCATGGCCTTCATGGCAGCGCCCGTACGC
Organism: Mesorhizobium sp. M1428; assembly: GCF_040317515.1. Classification (NCBI taxonomy): domain Bacteria; kingdom Pseudomonadati; phylum Pseudomonadota; class Alphaproteobacteria; order Hyphomicrobiales; family Phyllobacteriaceae; genus Mesorhizobium; species Mesorhizobium sp. M1428. Next base: position 12,001 of record NZ_JAMYKT010000018.1, on the reverse strand, counting down.
ATTACGTCCTCGCCTTCCAGCAGCCCGGTGATGCGGGTTTCGCCGGAGGCCAGGCCACCGAACATGAACGAGCGGTGCGAGATCGACTTGTCGCCCGGCACCCGTGCCGCGCCTGAAAGGCCAGATGATTTGCGGGCGGTGGCCTGCTTCGGGGCGGCAGTGTGCGACATGGTTCTTTCCTGGGAAACGCCGGCGGCCGGCCATTTTCGTCTGGTTTGCGCGGTCTCCTATCATGGCGGACCGAAATGGTCATCCCCTTGGTACGAAGGCCTTCGAATTCAAGCTTTTTGAGACGCCGGCTTTTCGCTTTGACAGCGCCGTAAACTCTGGTTAAGGGGACCAAACTTTCATCGACGAGGCTTGCTGTGGCAAAACCCGAACTTGGCACCAAACGTATCGACCCGGAGACCGGTCGAAAATTCTATGACTTGAACAAAGACCCGATCGTCTCGCCTTATACGGGCAAGAGCTATCCGCGCTCCTATTTCGAGGAAGGCAAGATCGCCGCCCTCGAGGAGGAAGAGGAAGTTGCCGAGAAGGAAGTGGACACCGAGGAGGAAGAGGGTGTCGAGGTCGTCTCGCTCGAAGAGGCGGACGAGGACGCGAAGGCCGACGAACTTCCCGATCTCGGCGACGATGAGGACGACGTTGACCTTGGCGATGATGAGGATGACACATTCCTCGCCGACGAGGAGGAAGAAGACGACGACGTTGCCGACATGATCGGCGTCGGCGAAGACGACGACGAAGTCTGAGCGAACCGCATTCGCCGGCTTTCGCCGCGCCGCCTAGAAAAAGCGGTTCTTGAAGGCTTGATATTGACTGAAGGCGGGGTTAGAAGCCGCCTGCACTAACGGCGCGGTCTAGACCCGCGCCGGATCTCTTCGCCGGAAACGGCGCCGGCGAACTGCCGGAGTGGGGCCATAGCTCAGTTGGGAGAGCGCTTGAATGGCATTCAAGAGGTCGTCGGTTCGATTCCGATTGGCTCCACCAAACAAATTCCATCACTTAGGTGATAAGGCTGGCTCTGAAGAGCCGGCCTTTTTGCTTTCAGGGTAACGCTGCGGGTAACGCACGGCTTGACTATTTATCGCCCTGCGGCAGTTCACCTATTTACAAGGAGTCCGGCGTATCAACATGGTACCGGCAATCTAGGTGTGGTCATGGATTGGCAACGAGCCGTTCATCAGGGCGTTTACCCCGTCACGTTTGCCGCGAAGCTCACTGACATGAGCCCAGCTCGCGTTGGCGAGTGGTTTCGTCCGTCCAAGTCGAGCAGGTTGCAGCCTGCCATTCTTACGCGTTTCGAACCGATCAAAGGCCGACTCGTGATGCCATTCCTGGCGTTGGTGGAGAGTCGTTTCGTCGCCCGTTTTCGAAAGCATGGCCTCTCGCTGCAGACCATTAGGAAGACCGCCAGGAAGCTGCGGAAGGACTACGACCTTGACAACCCGTTCGCGACAGAGCGCAGGTTTAGGACGGACGGCAAACGCATAATGCTGGAACTCGCAGCAGATGACGAAGAGCGGAAGCTGCTCGACATAATGACCGACGAATGGGCCTTTCCAAGCGTGGTGGAACCGTCCCTCTTCGGAAGTGTCGTTTATGAACATGACCTAGCCGTGCGGATGGTGCCCTTCCACGAGTTTCCGAACGTAATCATCGATCCGCGCTACGCCATGGGTAGGCCTGTCGTCGATCATGGGTTCATCCCTACCGAAACGCTTGCCGCGGCATATTTGGCTGAAGGCAACTTGGACGAGGTCGCCTCCTGGTACGAAACTGAACCAGGGCTTGTCTCGCAGGCGATCGGATTCGAGACAAGGCTGGCCGCTGCTTGAAGATCAAGTTCGACGCCAACGTCTCGCCGAAGATTGTGAGGGCGGTTCGAGCTCTAGAAGCCGACTCATCGATTGAAATTGGATCGGTGCACGAGGATTATCAGGCTGGCATCGCCGATCCAGACTGGATGTTCAAGTTCAGCAAAGCCGGCGGCGACGCCATGATTTCGGGCGATCATAATATTCTTCAAAAGCCGGAAAATCTTATCGCCTACATCGAATCCGGCTTGGTCTCGATATGGCCGTCCCCGGGCTGGCCTGACCTCAAGCGCTTCGGCCAGGCCGCTTTGGTGATCCGTTGGTGGATCACAACCAAACAGCGGATCCTGACGTCACAGAAAGGGGATCGCTGGCGATTACCGATGAATTGGACACCAGGCGTGGAGAAGTTTACGCCAATCAAAGACCCGCGGTTCGACGGGCTGGCTGGGGCGTAAGTATGGCTGATCCGTTGGATGTAACTGCTTCGCCCGAAGGGATGACAGAATGTTGGGAAGTCATAGCTTCTGCTACCGCATGGTTTCAGCACACCAGCAAATTTGACGCGCTTCCAGCTATACGCGCCCACGGCCTCAAGCCTTCTATCCCTGATGAAGGACGGGCAGTTCCGCCAGTTGATGTTCTCGCAATATTTGGAGACCCTTGTCGCGCACTACTTTGCTTATGGCCCACTGGCAGCACGATAATGGCCATAAACGATTCAGTGAACGATCAGTTTGTGATGGCGATCGATAGCGTGGATTTGCCTAAACGCGTGATGCTCGATTGGTCGATAGCGGATCAGATCGGACGACGGGCAGCGCTAGACACGTTTCGAGAGCGATTGAGCAGCGGCTCGAATGTCGGCGTCGGAGATGCGTTTCGGGAAGCTGTATGGTCGAGCGGCTGTGTTGCCGCGCTTGAACCGATCCCACCCACGATGATTCGAGTTTGCCCTGCAAAATATCCTGATGCTCCGTATTCGCGGTGGCCGCTTCTCACCGAAGTTCGCGACGCCGAGATATACCGGATTACCGCGGTGATGAACGTCGATATCAATGCAATTTTCAACCCGCAGCAGCCGAGTCCGTCGACTGACAAATCCGGTGGCTAGAAAAGCCCGTGAGGCAGCGGGCCTGATAATCGTTTCGTAATGCGGAATGCTTTCGTGAGTGGCGCTCGGCCGGTCCCTGGAGAAATTCAAAGAACGAGTCAGCGACTTTGTCGATCGGCGTTGACTGTGGGTGGCAGCGCTTCACTATGGCGGCGGCTGAATGTACGCCCGCAAACCATCCCAAGGTCCTCAGATGTGACGACCAGCAGTATTGCGCAAAGGTTTCAGAAAGCGCAACGAGTTTTGCCCGCTTGATGCAAACAGTTGGCATCCGTGCCAATACTGGTTTTTGACTTGGACGATTGGGGGATTCGCCCGGGACGATGGACAAACGAAGCCTCACCGAACGCGACATCTGCACAAAATTCATCTTGCCCGCCGTCAAGCGCGCTGGCTGGGACGAGATGCTGCAGGTTCGGGAGGAGGTCTATTTCACCAAGGGCCGCATCATCGTGCGTGGCAAGCTAGTGGCACGCGGCAAGGCCAAGAAGGCGGATTTCGTTCTCTACTACAAGCCGAATATCCCGATCGCGCTGATAGAGGCGAAAGACAACAATCACAGCGTTGGCGATGGTATCCAGCAAGGCCTCGACTATGCCGCGACGCTGGACATCCCCTTCGTATTCTCCTCGAACGGCGACGGTTTCGTCTTTCACGATCGCACGGGCGCCAGCGCCACCAAGGAAGCAAACCTCGGCCTCGATGACTTCCCGTCACCAGTCGATCTTTGGACGCGCTATCGCGGCTGGAAGGGCCTCGACACGGAAGCAGAACAGATCGTGCTTCAGGACTATTTCGATGATGGCAGCGGCAAAGCCCCCCGCTACTACCAGGTAAACGCCGTCAATGCCGCGATCGAGACCATCGCTAAGGGCCGGGACCGCGTGCTGCTCGTCATGGCGACCGGCACGGGCAAGACCTACACCGCGTTTCAGATCATCTGGCGCCTGTGGAAAGCGGGCCGCAAGAAACGGATCCTTTTCCTCGCCGACCGCAACGTGCTGATTGATCAGACGATGGTAAACGATTTCCGCCCGTTCGGCGCCGCGATGGCGAAGCTTTCGACCAACGCCAAGACCATCGAACGGCAGGATGGAACCACAGTCGATCTGGCGCTGGCGCTTGATAGGAAGAGACGGATCGACACCGCCTTCGAGGTCTATCTGGCGCTCTATCAGGCCATAACCGGCCCTGAGGAACGGCAGAAACTCTACAAGGAGTTCTCGCCTGGATTCTTCGATTTGATTGTCATCGACGAATGCCATCGTGGTAGCGCCGCCGATGATTCTGCATGGCGCGAAATCCTCAGCCACTTTTCCGGTGCAACTCAGATCGGCCTAACTGCCACGCCGAAGGAAACGGAATATGTTTCCAACGCCGATTATTTCGGCGAACCGGTCTTCACCTATTCATTGCGTCAGGGCATCAGCGACGGCTTCCTTGCGCCCTACAAGGTCATCAAGGTCCACATCGATCGCGACGTGGAAGGCTATCGTCCTGAACTCGGACAGCTCGACCGCGACGGCAATGAGGTCGAGGATCGTATCTACAACGCCAAGGATTTCGACCGGACGCTGGTCCTCGATGACCGCACCCTACTGACCGCAAAGAAAATTACCGAATTTCTAAAGGAAAGCGGCGACCGCTTCCAGAAAACCATCGTGTTCTGCGTCGACCAAGAGCACGCAGCGCGTATGCGGCAGGCGCTTGTCAATGAAAACAAGGATCTGTGTGACCAAAACCAAAGATACGTCATGCGGATCACCGGCAGCGACAAGGATGGCCAAGATCAACTCGGTAATTTCCTCGACCCGGAATCGAAATATCCCATTCTGGTCACGACCTCGCGGCTTTTGTCCACTGGGGTTGATGCGCAGACCTGTCGGCTAATCGTGCTCGACCGCACGGTAGGTTCTATGACCGAGTTCAAGCAGATCGTCGGACGCGGCACCCGCGTTCACGAAGACACCAAGAAATTCTATTTCACGTTAATCGATTTTCGTGGCGCGACCAATCATTTCGCTGACCCAGAGTTTGATGGGGATCCAGTCCAGATTTACGAACCCGGCGAGTACGACCCCATTACGCCGCCCGACGATACTGTCTTCGATCTGGGTGAAGATGATCAGGAGCCTTACGACCCGGGCAATGGAGAAACGATGGTCGATCAGCCGGGCTTTCCGTTGCCGCCGGGCAACCAGGCGCGCAAGATTTACGTGGACGGAGTAGGCGCCCGCATTATCACTGAGCGCGTCGAATATCTTGACGAGAATGGCAAGCTGGTCACGGAGTCCTTGCGCGATTTCACCAAGACAGCGTTGAAGAAGCGCTTCGCCAGCCTTGACGAGTTCCTCAAGCGCTGGAAATCTGCTGAACGAAAACAGGTAATCGTCGAGGAACTAGAAGCCGAGGGCCTGCCACTTGACGCCATTGCGGACGAGTTGGGCAAGAACCTTGATCCCTTCGATCTGATCTGCCACGTCGCCTTCGACAAGAAGCCACTCACGCGCCGCGAGCGTGCTGAGAACGTCAAGAAGCGCGACGTATTCACGAAATACAGCGCGCAGGCCCGCGCCGTGCTCGACGCGCTGCTCGAGAAGTATCGCGACGAGGGTGTGCTCAATCTCGATGATGCCAACGTGCTGAAGGTGACGCCGTTCACAGCAATGGGAAGCGTCTTGCAGCTCATAAGGGCGTTCGGTGGCAAGGCGGGCTATGAAAAGGCCGTGCATGAATTGCAAGACGCTTTGTATGAGGCGGCTGGGTAATGGAGACGATAGGCGAAGCTAAGCTTTGGACGTTCCTCTCAGGCCGCACGTTCGCTGCGCGTGGCGCGACTTGTTCCCAAGTGAGACACTCAAACGGTTTCGAGGTCTCCGACTATTTGGATTTGGCGCGGCGGGTCGCCGAATTGCAGTTTTTGAATAGGGACTATGTTCTCCTTTTCCGTGGCCAATCTCAAGATTACAAAAACGACAAGGGAAACAGCACGCTAAAGCCGAGTCTGTTCAGGCAGATAGGTGGGCAAAACCCGAATTCGGCTCAGCTACTGGATCGCTTTCAGGCATTGTCTGAAGCGGAGCGAATCCTAACGCAGGAGTATGAGATGCGTGGTTTCATGGGCCGGGACCGCCTGATACGCCAACGCGTGCTTCGATGGTCCATTCTGCAGCACTACGAGGTTTGCAAGACTCCTGTTCTCGATGTCAGTCAGTCTCTTAGGATCGCAGCGTCCTTCGCGTCAACCGATGCGACTCCAGCGGCATTTGTCTTTGTCCTTGGTGTGCCGAACATCAGTGGCGCAATTACCGCAAGTGCCGAAGCAGGCGTTCAGATTGTGCGTCTCGCCAGCGTATGTCCTCCGTTGGCCGTAAGGCCTCATATCCAGGAGGGCTACTTACTAGGCGAATATCCCGAGATGACAGGCTACGATCAAAAGCAGCACTATTCCCACTTCGAGATTGACCTTGGGCGCAGGCTCATCGCAAAGTTCAGATTCAACCCCTCCACGTTTTGGAAGCGCGGTGATTTTTCTCGCGTTAGGCCAGCAGCCCTTTACCCGAACGAAAGCGATCCTGTCTTCGCCGCCGCTGAGGCGGTGAGGCATCGAATAGTCCACGTCGAATAGTCGAAGTTGAGAGGTCAAATGATCGTCCGCACCACAGTCAAATCCGTCCAGGACATCATGCGCCAAGACGTTGGCGTCGATGGCGATGCGCAGCGCATCAGCCAGTTGTGTTGGATGTTCTTCCTCAAGATTATCGACGATCAGGATCAGGAACTCGAACTGACCAAGGCTGGTTATAACTCCCCGATTCCGGAAAAACTTCAGTGGCGCAACTGGGCGGCGAACCCGGAAGGCGTCACTGGGCAAACCATGCTTGATTTCATCAATGATGAGCTGTTTCCAACTCTGAAGGGTTTGCAACTCACCGGAAAGCCTGGAGACCGACGCCGCGTGGTGCGCGATGTGTTCGAGGATGCCTATAACTACATGAAATCCGGCCATCTCATCCGGCAGGTGGTGAACAAGATCAACGAGGTCGATTTCAACAACCTCGATGAGCGACGGCATTTCGGCGAGTTCTATGAGCAGTTGCTTAACGACCTGCAATCGGCCGGCAATGCAGGCGAATACTATACGCCCCGGGCCGTGACCGCCTTCATGGTGGACCGTATTGATCCAAAGCCCGGTGAGACTCTATTCGATCCCGCCTGCGGCACTGGCGGCTTTCTCACCTGCGCCCTTCGCCATATGGAGAAAGCCTACGTCCGCACCCCCGCACAGCGGGAGACGATGCAGGGCGCACTGCGCGCGGTGGAGAAGAAGCAGCTTCCGCATATGCTGTGCGTCACCAACATGCTGCTGCACGGCATCGAAGACCCGAGCTTCGTGCGCCACGACAACACGCTGGCCCGACCGCTAATTTCGTGGAGCAAGGACGAACGCGTCGACATCGTCGTCACCAATCCGCCGTTCGGCGGGCGCGAAGAAGACGGCATCGAGAACAATTTCCCGACCTTCCGCACCAAGGAAACGGCCGACCTGTTCCTCGCGCTGATCGTGCGCCTCTTGAAACAGGACGGGCGCGCCGCGGTGGTGCTGCCCGACGGCACGCTGTTCGGCGAGGGCGTCAAGACGCGGCTCAAGGAACATCTGATGGAGGAATGCAACCTCCACACCATCGTCCGCCTGCCCAATTCCGTGTTCAAGCCCTATGCCTCAATTGGCACCAACCTGCTGTTCTTCGAGAAGGGTGCGCCGACGCGCGACATCTGGTTCTACGAACATCGCGTGCCCGAAGGCCAGAAGGCTTATTCGATGACCAAGCCGATCCGGCTGGAGCATTTTCAGAGCTGCATCGACTGGTGGGGCGGCAAGGATCGCAAGGGCCGCGAGGGGACGCCGCAGGCATGGAAGGTGAGCGCCAAGGAGGTGAAGGCGCGCGGCTACAATCTCGACATCAAGAACCCGCACAGCGTGGCCGACGACCATGGCGACCCGGAAACCCTGCTGGCCGATCTGGCCCGCGCCGAGGCCGAGACGGCGGGCTTGCGTGACCAGTTGAAGGCGATCCTCGCCGAGGCGCTCGCCCGATGAATGCGGATCGCCTGTTAGATGCCTTCAATCGCCTTGGTGATGAGCCGGAGACGGTTCAACAGTTTCGAAAGCTTGTCGTTGGACTTGCCATGTCCGGCAAGCTGGTTGCACCACACGAAGCGGTGATGGACCCAGCGAGCTTGTTGAAACAGATTGAAGTAAAGAAGCGCATTCTCGTTCAACAAGGCGTCATTCGGAAGCAAAACCCGTCGGCGGCGTTGTCTCTTGAAGACTTGCCGAAAGGCTTCAACAACCCCGCGAATTTTGTCCGTTTGGGCAGTATCGCAAGAATCGAAAAAGGGCTGACCGGCATCATGAAGGCCGAGCCGGGCCCATATCCCCTCGTGGTTACGGCTGAAGACCGCACAACCTGCGATCATTTCGATTTTGATGGTGCGGCAACAATTGTCCCTCTGGTTTCATCGGCTGGACATGGGAAGGCCAGCTTGCAGAGGCTCCACTATCAGGAAGGAAAGTTCGCTCTCGGTAGTATCTTGGCTGCCATATTCCCGCACGCGCCTGAACTTATCTCGGCGCGTTTCCTTTTCGAGTATCTGACCGCCTTCAAGGACGAATTGCTTGTCTCCCAGATGATCGGGACGGCAAATGTATCCTTGAGCGTTGGCAAGGTTTCAGACGTTCCCGTGCCACTCATTTCGCCATCAACACAACGAAAGGTCGATGAAATGATGGCGCTATGCGACCGGCTGGAGGCGGCGCGGGCAGGCCGCGAGGGGGTGCGCGACCGGCTGGCGGCGGCGAGCCTCGCGCGCCTCAATGCGCCCGATCCCGAAACCTTCCAGGCCGACGCCGGCTTCGCCCTTGACGCTCTGCCGGCGCTGACCACCCGCCCCGACCAGATCAAGGCCCTGCGCCAGGCCATCCTGAACCTCGCCGTGCGCGGCAAACTCGTTCCGCAGGACCCAAAAGACGAACCGGCGTTCGAATTGCTGAAGCGGATTCGGGCCTGGCAGCGCCGTGAGATCGAACAAAAGAGAATCCGCGCGCCACGAAAGCCACTAGCACCGATCAAAGCTGACGATAGTCAATATCCAAAACCAACAGGGTGGGCTTTCGCTCGTCTTGGCGAACTCATCTACATTCAGTCTGGTGATGGTCTGACCGCCGCTAATATGAAAGACGGGCCGGTTCCGGTTTTTGGGGGCAATGGCATCAACGGATACCACGACCAGAGTAACGTCTATCAGCCGACCATCGTAATCGGGAGAGTCGGTTATTACTGCGGATCAATTCATGTGGCGCCGCCTAGCGCGTGGATAACAGACAACGCGTTCATCACGCATTTTTCTCAGGGAGATATCTATCTGCGGTTCTTAGTACTCCTCCTCACCGGGACGAACCTAAAGGAAGACGAGAACGCCACGGCACAGCCAGTCATATCCGGCTCGAAGATTTATCCGATCGTCGTCGGGCTTCCACCTCTGGCAGAACAGCACCGTATCGTCGCCAAGGTGGATGCGCTGATAGCGCTCTGTGACCAGTTGGAAGCAAGTCTCAACGTCACCGCCGCCACCTGCCGCCGCCTGCTCGACGCGCTGCTCGCCGACGCGCTGGCGCCGACCGACACGCGCGAACTGGAGGCGGCGGAGTGACCAGCCCTACCGAAGGCTTCATTCGCACCTTCGAGGACATCGCTAGCGAGGTGAACCGCCGTGCTGGTGAGCCTGAATCGCATTCGTTCGAGATCGAGAGGGCGTCAGGCCGCGAGGGTATCGTGAAGAAGAATCGCGCGCTACTTATCTACATTCGTGATGTGCGAAATGCGCTCCAGCATCCAAAACATCGTTCCGACGGTGACGCCATTCAGATTTCCAAGGCGTTTCTCGATGAGGCACTGGCTCTGCTGAACCATCTGAGAAACCCACCTACTGCTAATTCTGTCGGTGTGCCTCGGAAGGAGGTCAGAACCGCCAAGCTTACTGACCGGCTTGGCGACCTAGCCGACAAGATGAAACAGGGTGGCTTCACCCATATTCCAATTCTGGATGAGCGTCGCATTAACAGCGCCGGTCACTACGAGCAGGGCAACCTTCAGGTAGTCTGCCAGTTCATCAATTTCTCGGAAGGCCGATAGCGAGAATGCGGAGTTCGAAAGGCTTCTGATGCTCGTTCGTGGCGTTGAGTAATAAGACATGGCGAAGAACGCTGATGAACTGAAGGTCTGCGAGCATTGTGTAGGCGAGCATTTCGCGCATTGGATTCACGAGAACGGTCGCAGGGGCAAATGCGATTTCGACAAGAGCCATCCCCGCGGATTAGTCGCCGGCGCCGGTGAACTTGTCATAGAGGTGGATGATTTTTTCCGTAAACACTATGTGCTTGGAGAGGACGAAACATACTTCTCCGGAGACTCCGATAAGATACATCGCCGCCAAAGGGGGGAGTCCTACGAAGATATTCTTGCGGAAGTACTCGAGTGCGATGAGAACGTGCTTCTCGCTCTGTCAGAAAATCTACCCGACGTTTCGCATCGCGAGATTGCCCGAGGGGCGGAACCCTTTTACGATTCATCAGCCAACTACGAAGCCATTGCTGAGATTGAACGGCGGAACCGCGCGGATCAGGAAGAGTACTGGTACGAGCAACGCTTCAGCTACCAGTGGACAGAATTCTGCGAGAAGGTGCAGTACAGCCGACGGTTCTTTCGGTTAAAGGAGCTTCTGGACGAATTGTTCGGAGATCCGAAGGAGTACGAGGGCGGCGAGATCAATCCAATATATCCATTGCCGATCGGCACAAAAATCTACCGTGCCCGCGTTCTATCGGACAGCCTCACGCATGCCAAGCTCGGTCTGAATCCGGGAGCGCAGCTCGGCGCCCCGCCCAAGGAGAGGGCGCCGGCTGGTCGCATGAATGTAGAATTTATCCCCGCGTTTTACGGCGCCTTCAGCGAGGAGACGGCTGTTGCGGAAATGCGGCCCGGCATCGACGAGCAAGTGGCGATTGGCGAGTTTGAGCTAAAGCGAGACCTGAAGGTGTTCGACTTCACCGCGTTCACGCTGAAAGTGGGTTCCCGTTGGGAGGAGGTCATAGGGCATACACGATACGATTTCATCGACCAGATGGAACAAGAAATCAGCCGACCCGTGATGCCGCACGAAAAACAGCGCCAATATATCCCGACGCAAATCGTGGCCGAGTATCTGAAAGAGTATTTTGGGTGCGACGCCGTCATTTACCGATCCTCTGTGATGCGGAACGATAAGATTGACAACCGAAATATCGTCCTTCTCCCGAAAGGCGAGGAGTTTGTCGGCGCCGATGCTGTCCTCAAATATTCGCGCTACTCCATAAAGCGGGTACTGGACGTCACATACCATTTTGCCAGTGACCCGTTCTAAAGAAGGCTCCCGACTGATTCTGCCTTGAGCACAAATATTCTTTCGGTGGACTCTCGCGAAAATGGCTCAGCAGCCGGTCCGGGATACTGGAGTTCATAAAGATTAACTCGTCCCCCTACCCGTCGGCCGACCTGGCCACGGAGGCTCAAACTCAGACAAGCGGAGTTCCTGGTTGGTATGCTGCCTCCCGGCCATCACAAATCGATAGGGCATGGTATACACTCGCTACGGGGCCTCCCGTTGACGCTGCTTGCCAGCTGGGGCTCTGATACCCATCGGTTACCCCGAAGGTACAAATTCCGCTAGATTCACTCGCGGAGGGCCGCGTCCTCAGGGTTTCAAACTGTTTGGAGCACTTGTCTGTGTGTCACAGGGTCGCCAGAAACGCACCATTTTCCGATGGCGTGGCTTTCGCGGATTTTCACCATTACTTCGCCTTCTGGAAACTGCGTTCACGGAAGCAGCGGTAAGCGCTCTCTCGCGCGCGGACTTGGCGCCAACAGAAGACGTGGGGGCGGAGGGCCCCCCCCCCCCCAAACACCCCCCGAGCCGGGCCCAGGGAGCGAGGGGGGTGGGTGTGGGGGCGGGCGCTAGAGAAGCGCGT
>NZ_JAMYKT010000017.1:0-114948 GCF_040317515.1 Mesorhizobium sp. M1428 | reverse complement strand
AGGTCATGCGCATCGGCCTCGCCGAATTCCACGCCATCAAGTACGGAACCAAACTCAATCTGCAAAATGTGTGAATCCGATAGCACGATAGTGGGGGAGAGGTGGCTCGGCGAAGCCGAGACGGAGTGGGGGAACCGCGCTCTACGAAAAGGCCCCCCTCTCCGGCCGCTTTGCGGCCACCTCTCCCCCGCTTCGCGGTGGGCGAGGAACCCAAGTCTTGAGAGATCCGCGGGACAGCAACATCTTCCCCGCAAGGGGGAGATCGGCAGCTTCGCCGACGACACCTCCTCCGAAAGGTGCGATTCCCCTCTCCCGAGCAACCCCAAGCTTGACGCCTCGACGAAATGCAACTATGGAACGCCAACTTTTTCCATAAGGCCGCCTGACCGAAACCGCGCGCCACCCGGCGCGGGTCGAATGTTTGGGCAGGACCGAGAACCGAAGGTTAGAACCATGTCCCGCACCTGCGAACTCACTGCCAAGGCAGTCATGTCCGGCAACAATGTGAGCCACGCCAACAACAAGACCAAGCGTCGCTTCCTGCCCAATCTCGTCAATGTGACGCTGATCTCGGAAGCGCTGAACCAGAATGTGCGCCTGCGCATTTCGGCCAACGCGCTGCGTTCGGTCGAGCATCGCGGCGGCCTGGATGCCTTCCTGGTCAAGGCAGATGCCAAGGAATTGTCGCAGCGCGCCCGCCTGTTGAAGAAGCAGATCGCCAAGAAGCTCGCCGAACAGCCGGCCGCCTGAGTTTTTCGGCGGTCAGTCGCCTTCCAGGGCGTGACCCGGGTTCCGGATCGCGTTCCGCTGGTTCCATTACCCAGGATAAAAAAATGATTTTCCTCTCGCGGTACCTGCCCTTCGTGGCGGCCATGGCGCTCGTCGTCGTGGCATCGAACATCCTTGTGCAGTTCCCGATGCAGGGTGCAATCGGCGGGTTGTCGTTGGCCGACATCCTGACCTGGGGCGCCTTCACCTATCCGTTCTCATTCCTGGTCACCGATCTCGTCAATCGCCGCTATGGGCCGACGGTGGCGCGCAGGATCGTCTTTGTCGGCTTCATGACAGCGGTGATCTGCTCGATCGTCATCCCGCCGCTGCTGTTTCGCCACGGCCTGATCGAATTCGAGACCGCCGCCGACCGGCTGGTGCGCATTGCCGCGGCGTCGGGCGCCGCCTTCCTCACCGCGCAGTTGCTCGACGTCACCGTGTTCAACCGGCTGCGCCGGCAGAGTTGGTGGCGCGCACCGATCGTCGGCACGCTGGTCGGCTCCGTCTTCGATACGGTGGTGTTTTTCACCGTCGCCTTTGCGGCGGCTTTCGCCTTCGCCGGGCCCAACGACGGCTTTGCGCTGGAAACCGCGCCATTGATGGGCGTGCTGCCGGTCGAGACGATGCGCTGGATATCCTGGGCGCTCGGCGATCTCAGCGTCAAGCTGGTCATAGCGGTGGTGGCGCTGATCCCCTACCGGCTGCTTGCCGCCCGCTGGAGCCAACCGGCACTGGCGGCATAGAGCATGATCCCGAACCGAAGGTCCGCGTTAGCGGAAAGTGGGAACCGGTTTTCGGACAAGATCATGCTCAAAGACTATCGAGCATGATCCCCTGGCTTCAACTGGACTCGGCAAAAACGCCTGACGGCGGACAGGAACTCCGCCTGAAACGGCGCGGCGGCGAATTCTCGATCATGCTTGGCGCGAACGAGCTGATGAATAGCCGGCTTAGCGGTTCCGAAGAGGCGCTGGCCAAACTGTCCTGTCAAAGGATTGCCGGCCGCCGGACCCCAAACATCCTGATCGGCGGCCTCGGCATGGGCTTTACCTTGCGCGCGGCGCTGGCCGAGCTTGGCGCCGATGCGCAGGTCACCGTTGCCGAACTGGTACCGGCGGTCGTGATTTGGGCGCGCGGGCCGATGGCCGAGGTTTTCGACGGCTGCCTTGACGACCGGCGAGTCAGTATTCACGAGACCGACGTCGGTCAGCTCATCCGTTCGCAAGCATCGGCCTGGGACGCGATCCTGCTCGACGTCGACAACGGCCCCGAGGGCATCGTCCACAAGGCCAACGATGCGCTCTACAGCGCGGCCGGCCTGATCAGCGCGAGAGCAGCTCTCAAGCCCGGCGGTGTGCTGGCGGTCTGGTCGCAGGGCCCTGACGCAGGTTTCACCCGAAGGCTCAAGCAGGCGGGGTTCACGGTCGAGGAGGTCAAGGTGCGGGCTCACGGCAAGCGCGGCGCCCGTCACATCGTCTGGCTCGCGAGCAAGGGGCAATAGGCCCCTTACTGGACGCCGCCCGATAACGCCGACGAACCTCTACCGCGCTTTCTGAAGCTCGGCGGCGAGTGCCTGCAGCAGCCCGCGCGTACCCTCCTCGCGCCCTTGCGCTGAATCGACGCCATCGAAGAACGCACCCTGTTCGGTATAGGTCAGGCGGGTGCCGTCGCCGGAGGGTGCGAACTCGACAGTGGTGAGCGACGCCGACAGCGGCTGCGGCCCGACCGCCATCCGGTAGGAAAATACGATGCGCCGGTCGGGGACGATGTCCTGGAACTGCGCATCGAGCCTGATCTCCGGGCCGCCCTGATGGCTGAACCGCGAAACCTCGCCGCCGCCGACACGGAAATCGAAGGTGAATTCGGCGATGGTGAAGCCGTCGCCTTCGACGCGCCAGCGCCGTACTGTCGCCTTGTCGGCAAAGGCGAAGAAGACGCGCTCGGGCGATTGCGGATAGGTCCGCTCGATGCTGAAGATCGAATGGATGACGGAGTGCCCGTCGTTAACCGGGGCAATCTGGTTCATTTCTTGTCGTCCTTTTCCTGGTCGTGGAGTGTCGCGTTCGGTTGGTCAGTCTCCGCCAGGATCTGGCCGAGACGGTCGAGGTGGCGTTCGGCCGGCGTACGGCGCGCGGCGATCCAGTCGGCGAGCGGGGCAAGCCCGCCAGGCTCGATCCGGCAGGTGCGCACGCGTCCGACCTTCTCGCTGCGGATCAGCCCGCACGCTTCCAGCGCCTGGAGATGCTGGAGCACGGCGGCGAAGGTCATGCCGAACGGCTCCGCCAGCTGGCTGACGGTGGCCGGCCCGCGGCTCAGCCTTTCCAGGATTGCCCGGCGCGTCGGCTCGGCAAGAGCCCGCAGGATGCTGTCGATCTCGGAATACTTAAGCATGGACTTGAGTATTTCGCCGATGACGCAAATTGTCAAGTCACGACTTAAGTATTTTGCACATGGTGAGAGCCGGCTGGAAAAACTCGGCGATGCCGGTCATTGCCCGAGGAAATCGCCAAGGACATTGCATGCGCTGCGAACGACGTGGAAACGCCAGCGTCGCCGTCAGCCACCGGTCGCGCGTCAATCCTCGTGCAGGATGAATTCCAGGTAAAGATTGCGCTGCAGGATGGAATGGTTGTCGTCGGACATCAGCGACACGATCAGCGCGCCGTCGTCGCGAGTCCAGACGTCGAGCGCTTCCATGTTGTCGATCTGGTAACCCATGTCGGCTTCAAGCAGCACCGGCCCGTCGGCGACGGCGCCCTTCTCGACGCTTTCGCCATAGATGCGCCGCAGCCGCATCTTGACGCCGCGGGCCATCGAAAAACTGCGCTCCAGCAGCAACAGGTCGCCGTCCGGCAGGAAGGCGCCGTCGGTGATGTCGAAATCGCCATTGCGCTTGACGGTGAAGACGCCCTTGTGCGGCCCTTCGATGATCGCGGCAAAGATGTTGCCGGCCTCGTCGAGGCTCTTCTCCGACACCACGACCAGTCCGCCCGCGTGCTGCCCGTTGGGATTGGCGCGAGTGACGGTCTCGAAGCCGCGATTGCGGCGAAGTTCCCCGGCCGGGATCAGGAAGTCCAATTGCCTGAACGGCGCCTTCATGTCGTCCGGGTCGATCTTGAACTCGGCGATACGGTGATCGCGCTCGAAGCCGACCGTGGCAATGCCGTCCTTGACCGCGAGGCCTTCGGCATCGACCGCCCATTTCTCGTCGATCGGCTGGCCGGCCGCATCGACCATCTGCTGCATGCGAAAATTCTCGATGCCGGAAGGCCGCTTGTCGGCATCGTGGACGAGGGTGCCGAAGAACCAGAAGCCGGTGTCGGCGACGCCGATGAAATCGCTGCCCGGCTTGAGGAACCGAAGCGCCGACAGCGCGCCGAAATCGCGTGTCGGCGAGGTCATTTCGAGTCCGCCGACGAATTCGAGCGGCCCGAACTGTTTGTCCGGCCGGCCGATATGGAATTCGCTGATCGGCCGTGCCGAGATTTCGGCCGGCTCGACCGAGGCCGGCCCGGCAGAGATAGCAGGCGCCAAACTGATGCCTAACAACGCAATGGCGGCCAAAAGCTTCTGCCGAAAGCCGCCGCGGGAAAAAATCATCCGGCGCGCCGCATGCCGCCGCGCCGCGTGTCGCGCACGGTTTCCTCGCCGAACAGCGAGGCCAGCTGCTCGGTCATGGCGCCGGCCAATTCTTCGGCATCGACGATGGTGACGGCGCGGCGATAGTAGCGGGTAACGTCGTGGCCGATGCCGATGGCCAAAAGCTCGACCGGCGAGCGCGTCTCGATGAGCTCGATGATGGCGCGCAGATGCCGCTCGAGATAATTGCCGGGATTGACCGACAGCGTTGAATCATCGACCGGCGCGCCGTCCGAGATCATCATCAGGATCTTGCGCTGCTCCGGCCGCGCGATCAGCCGGTTGTGCGCCCACAGCAGCGCCTCGCCGTCGATGTTTTCCTTGAGCAGCCCCTCGCGCATCATCAGGCCGAGATTGCGGCGCGCCCGCCGCCACGGATGGTCGGCGGATTTGTAGATGATGTGGCGCAGATCGTTGAGCCGGCCGGGGTTCGGCGGCTTGCCTTCCTTCAGCCATTTCTCGCGCGCCTGTCCGCCCTTCCAGGCGCGGGTGGTGAAGCCGAGGATTTCGACTGAGACGCCGCAGCGTTCCAGCGTGCGCGCCAGGATGTCGGCGCAGGTCGCCGCGACCGTGATCGGCCGGCCGCGCATCGAACCCGAATTATCGAGCACCAGCGACACCACCGTGTCGCGGAATTTGGTGTCGCGCTCCTGCTTGAAGGACAGAGGCTGCATCGGGTCGATGACGACGCGCACCAGCCGCGCCGGATCGAGATAGCCCTCTTCGAGGTCGAAATCCCAGGAGCGGTTCTGCTGCGCCATCAGGCGGCGTTGCAGCCGGTTGGCCAGCCGCCCGACGACGCCGGAAAGGTTGGCGAGCTGCTTGTCGAGGAAGGCGCGCAGCCGATCAAGCTCCTCCTCCTCGCACAGTTCTTCCGCACCTACGGTCTCGTCGAAGGCCGTGGTGAAGACCTTGTAGTCGATCTCCTTCGGCAGATTGGTGAAGGGATTGTCGTTGCGGCGCGCCTCGCCGGGCGTCTCCGCATCGGCGTCGTCATCGTCGGAGAGATCCTCGGCGGTGGCGTCGGAGGCCTCCGTCTCGGCCGATTGCTCGTCGTCCGACGATGCCTCTGTATCCTCGGACTGCGACTGCTCGGAGCCGGAATCGTCTTCGCCGCCCTCCTCGCTCTGCTCCTCGCCTTGCGGCTGGTTTTCGTCGTTGTCCTCCGAGTCTTCCGTCTCCTGGTCGTCGCCGAGCTCCTCGGCCATTTCCATGGAGGCGAGCATCTCGCGCACGACGCGGGCGAATGCCTGCTGGTCGTCGAGCTTTGCCGACAGCCCGTCGAGATCGGCGCTGGCCTTTTCCTCGACCCAGGGCCGCCAGAGATCGACCAGCCGTTCGCCGCTTTTCGGCACAGCGCGGCCGGTCAGTTTTTCGCGCACCATCAGCGCCAGCGCTTCCTCGATCGGCGCGTCGGCCTTGTCCTTGACGTCGACGAGGTTGGCCCTGGCGTATTTGTCCTCCAGCATCGAGCCGATATTGTCGGCAACGCCCTGCATGGCGCGAGAGCCTATCGCCTCGACCCGGGCCTGCTCGACCGCGTCATAGATGGCGCGCGCTGCCTTGCCTTCCGGTGCCAGCCTGGTGTGGATGCGCGCATCATGGCAGGCGCGCTTCAGCGCCATGGAATCGCCGAGCCCGCGGGTGATGGCGATGTCCGCCTTCGATGCCTTCTTCGGCAATTCCGGCAGCCGGGCACGGCTGCCGGCCAGCGCCGGCCGGTCCTTGGCGAAACCGACCTCGAGATCCTTGTCGCCGGCAATGGCGCGCATGCAGACGGTAACGGCGCGCTTGAAGCTGTCGTTCTCAGCGCCGGTCTTGGATTTGTTTCGCGTGTTGTCGCCCGGACCCGCCATCGAGACTCTGCTTAGCCCAGCACCACATTGGCAGCCGATTCCGGCAGATCTTCGCCGAAGGCGCGCTGGTAGAACTCGGCGACCAGCGAGCGTTCCAGCTCGTCGCATTTGTTGAGGAAGGTCAGCCGGAACGCCATGCCGATGTTGCCGAAGATTTCGGCATTCTCGGCCCAGGTGATGACCGTGCGCGGGCTCATGACGGTCGACAAATCGCCGTTGATAAAGGCCGACCGCGTCATGTCGGCGACGCGCACCATCTTGTTGACGATCTCCTTGCCCTTGCCGTCGCGATAGTGCTTGGCCTTGGCCAGCACGATGTTCACCTCATTGTCGTGCGGCAGATAGTTCAGCGTGGTGACGATCGACCAGCGGTCCATCTGCGCCTGGTTGATCTGCTGGGTGCCGTGGTAGAGGCCGGTGGTGTCGCCCAGCCCAACCGTGTTGGCGGTCGAAAACAGCCTGAAGGCCGGATGCGGGCGGATGACCCGGCTCTGGTCGAGCAGCGTCAGCCGGCCCGACGATTCCAGCACGCGCTGGATGACGAACATCACGTCCGGGCGGCCGGCATCGTACTCGTCGAAGCACAGCGCGACATTGTGCTGGTAGGCCCAGGGCAGGATGCCATCGCGGAATTCGGTGATCTGCAGCCCGTCCTTGACGACGATGGCGTCCTTGCCGACGAGGTCGATACGGCTGACATGGCTGTCGAGATTGACGCGCACGCAAGGCCAGTTGAGGCGTGCGGCGACCTGCTCGATATGCGTCGACTTGCCGGTGCCGTGATAGCCCGACACCATGACCCGGCGGTTATAGGCAAAGCCGGCGAGGATCGCCATAGTCGTGTTCTTGTCGAACAGGTAGTCCGGGTCGATGTCGGGGACATGCTCGCTCGTCACCGAATAGGCCGGCACCACCATCCTGGAGTCGAAGCCGAATGTCTCCTTCACCGACACCGTGGTGTCGGGCAGGTTGGCGATGTCGCGATCGACCTTGTTCATCTCTATCAACGTCTCCACAAGCGAAACGCCGCGTTTCGCTGGCAATCGATTTTGTTCGGGGGCGGTCTTAGAGCCTTTTCCAACCTTATGAAAGTTGGAAAGCGACACGAACCGTAAGGTCGCTCAGCACAAACCTGCCTGCTTGAGCACGCGATACGCCTGGAGCACATCGCGGAACCGGTCTTCCGAACCTCTGTCGCCGCCATTCGCATCCGGATGGTGGCGTTTCACAAGTTCCTTATAGCGCGCCTTGATATCCTTGCCACTTGCCTTTGTATCAAGGCCAAGCGTTTCCAGTGCCTTGGCCTCAAGCGGCTTGGCCTTGCGCTCGCGTGCTTCGCGCGGGTCCTTCGGGCCTTTGAACAGGTCGAAGGGATCGCGCATGCGATTGTAATAGCCGGCGCGGCCGGAGCGCGCCTGGGCGAAATCGGGCGAGGAGCGTGTCGAGGCGCCGTTGACGCCCATTTTCCAGGTCGGCCGGTGACCGGTCATGGCTTCCTTCTGGAAGCGCGCGATCTCGGTGTCGGGAACGCCCGAGAAATAATTGAAGCCCTTGTTGTACTCGCGCACATGGTCGAAGCAGAACTGGAAATACTCGCCTTCCTTCATGCGTCCGACCGGGGCGCGGTGGGTACCGGCCTCCTTGCAGCCATCCCACTGGCAGATCGGCGAACGCGACTTCAGCTCCGCGTCCTTCTCCGGGCGGATGCGAATCTTCTCGAAATATTTTGGGTACGGCTTCATCTCACCCATTTATGGGCTGTTCGCGGATGCGAAACAAGAATTGACATTTTCGCGATGATCGCCCTAACCGCTGAATCGCGGCATAAAACCGGCGAATGGCGAATTTTGTGCGATGACATAGATGTGGTGAAGGGAAGCGGCGATGTCCATACAGGCAACGATGGAAGATAAGCTGAAAAAGGCGTTTTCGCCGGAACGGCTGTCCGTCATCAACGAAAGCCATCTTCATGCCGGGCATCATCATGTGGATTCCGGCCATCACGCCACCTTCGACGGCGCCGGCGAGACGCATTTCCGCGTCCGCATCGTCGCCCCCGCCTTTGCCGGCATGAGCCGCGTCGAGCGTCACCGCGCCGTCAACGATCTGCTGGCCGAGGAGTTGAAATCCGGCGTCCACGCCCTGGCGATCGAGCCGGCGGCGCCCGGCGAAAAGACCCGCTGGTAATTGCCCTACCAGATCGTCTTTACATATCGATAGTCTCGCAGCTTCTGATCCGCGGTCACCAAAGGTGCCGCAAATTTTCGACTGGTCGCAACAATGATCCGATCAGCCGGATCTTTGTGAAACTCTCCCGGAAGTTCGGTACTATTCACGGCAATGTCATTATCGACGGAAATGAAGCTCAGTTTTTCGAGTTTGCTGACCGTCGCCAGCCATTCGCCCACGTCCATCGATAGCAGGAGACGCCCCCGGGAAATCAGCATGGCGATTTCCCATGCCGATATCGAGGAGATCAAAATCTCGCCACCTATCCTCTCCCGCTCGATTGCGTGAAGTGCGGGTTCTGAAAGCATATCGGTCTCACCGCCGACCCAGCGGACGAGAACATGCGTGTCCAACACGATCAATTGCTGGCTTCCCAATCATCTTCGGCCACCGGATCCGTGGGGCGGTCGTAACGCAGGACGGACCCGCGCAGCACCTCCAAAGGGTCGCGCGCAACCGATTCATAGCGTCGTATCTCCAGTGTGGGCTGGCCGTGATCGGTCACAATGATTGGCTCGCCACTCGTTTCAACCTGACGAAAATACTCGAGAGCCTTTGCCTTGAACTTCGATTTCGACACCTGCGCGGCCATGCGCCACCTCAATGAACAAAATTGCCGTTCACTATATAGGACCAGAAGTGACCACGGGCAATGACCACGGTCACAGCAATCGCTCCGGCTTAGCCGTCCCTCGTTCCCCGCGTCTGCGCGCGCCTCACCGGCCTGCCGCCATCCAAAAGACCCGCTGGTAACTCAGCCGAGGCTCGCCCTCAGGAAAGCCATCACCGCTGCGGTCAATGTATCGCCTTCGGTGCCGAAGTCGCGATTGATCGACATGTGCGAATAGGCGCTGCCGTCGAACAGCGTGACCCTGGTTCCGGTGGCGCGCAGACGCTCGGCGAAGGCCTGCGCGTCCGCCGCGCGGGCTTTCGCGCGCGAATGGGCGATAAAGGTCGGCGGGTGCTTGCGGCCTTCGACGTAGGTGACAGGCGACAGCGCGCGCCACTGCGCCGGATCGGAAAAGGCGCGGGCATAGACCCCTGCCATGCCGCCGCTCCTGGCCAGTGCCTCCAGATCGTAAGCCCTGGTGTCGTCGAGGACCAGCGCCGCGACGCCGGGCAGGCCGCCGCGCAGGCCGGTCAATGCGACGAGATGGCAGCCGGCCGAATGGCCCATTGCGACGATCCGGTCCGGATCGCCGCCATGCCTGGCGATGTTGGCGCGGACGTAGCGATAGGCCAGTTCGACATCAGCCGCCTGGGTGGCGACGTCTGCTTCAGGCAACATCCGGTAGTCGATCGAGACGAAGCAGAAGCCATTGTCGAGCAGGAAACCAGGCTTGGAGTTGACATTGTTGCGGTTGCCGACCCGCCAGGCGCCGCCATGGACGAAGAAGACGACCGGCAGGCCGCTTGCGCCATCGCGGGAATAGATGTCGAGCTTGGCCGGACCATAGTCGAAGGTTTCGGGCGATTGCGAACGCAGCCGCGATGCGGCACGAGCCTGCCCCGGCAGCAGCGCCGCCATCGACGCCAGAAGCAGGGTTCGCCGATCGATTGTCATAAACGCCTGACTGCCCACGGCTGCCACAAGGTGCGCACTGTCATTCTCCAAGCATCGCCGGCTTGATCCTCAACCGTGCGATCCGGTTCTTGTCGCGCTTCATGACGACGAAGCGCTTGCCGTGAAACGTAAAGGCCTGCTTTTCGTCCGGGATCGACTGCGCCTCGTGGATGACAAGGCCGGCGATGGTGGTGGCTTCCTCGTCCGGCAGGTTCCAGTCGAGCGCCCGGTTCAGGTCGCGGATCGGCACCGTGCCGTCGACGACGACGGAGCCGTCGGCCTCCTGCTTGACGCCCTGGATGTCGATGTCGTGCTCGTCGGCGATCTCGCCGACGATCTCCTCGATGATGTCTTCCAGCGTCACCAGCCCTTCGACCTCGCCATATTCGTCGACGACGATGGCGAAATGCGCCTTGCGGCGCAGGAAGGCATTGAGCTGCTCCTGCAGCGTCGTGGTGTCGGGCACGAACCACGGTTTCGACGCGATCTTCATCACGTCGATCCGGGAGAAATCGTTGCCGACCTCGTTCAGCGCGCGCAGCAGATCCTTCGCGTGCAGCACGCCGACAATGTTGTCGAGCGAACCCTTCCACAACGGCATGCGGGTGTGCGGGCTCTGCAGGATCTCGCGAACCACCGCTTCCGGCGGGTCGTCGGCATTGACCGAGCGCATATTGGTGCGGTGGACCATGACGTCCGACACTTCGAGCTCCTCGAGGTCGAACAGGCCGCCAATGCGGGCGCGGTCCTCGCGCACCACCTGGCCGTCGCGGCGGAAATCGTCGACGGCGCCGCGCAGTTCGTCGCGCGCCGAGCGCTGCGGCTCGATGCGTTGCAGCTCGTAGCCGAAGGCGGCGAGCATTTGCCGGCGCAGGACGAAGCCCAGCAGGCCGAGGCCGGCGAGCACTGCAGCCGCGATCCAGCCGGCCTGGCTCATCCCGGATGGTTCTCCCGGAGGAACGCCAGCACTTCCGAGGCCGGCACATCCCGGGCGATGAAGGCCTGGCCGATGCCGCGCGTCAGGATGAAGGTCAGCGCGCCGCGCGACACCTTCTTGTCCTGGGTGATGAAGGAGAACAGCGTCTCGGCGTCGGGCAGTTCGCCTGGAATGTCGGCCATGCGCCAGGGCAGGCCGACGGCGCGAAGATGCGCCTCGACACGCGCCGCGTCGTCGGGGCTCGCCAAATTGAGCCTTGACGAAAAGCGATGCGCCAGCGCCATGCCGATGGCGACGCCTTCGCCATGCACGAGCCTTGCGCCGTCATAGCCGGTCGCCGCCTCCAGCGCATGGCCGAAAGTGTGGCCGAGATTGAGCAGGGCGCGGTCGCCGGTCTCGAACTCGTCGCGGGCAACGACGTCGGCCTTGGCGCGACAGGCCTCGGCGATGGCCGCAGCCCGCTCCGGCCCGCCGGCAAACACGCGAGGCCAGTTTTCCTCCAGCCAGGCGAAGAACTGCGGCCGGTCGATCAGCCCGTATTTGGCCAGTTCGGCGTAGCCGGCGCGAAACTCGCGGATCGGCAGCGTGTCGAGCACTTCGGTGTCGGCCAGCACCAGCTTCGGCTGGTGAAACACCCCGACCAGGTTCTTGCCGCGCTTGCTGTTGATGCCGGTCTTGCCGCCGACGGAGGAATCGACCTGCGCCAGCAGCGAGGTCGGAACCTGAACGAAGTTCATGCCGCGCCGCGCGATGCCGGCGGCAAAGCCGGCGAGGTCGCCGACGACGCCGCCGCCGAGAGCGATGACGACATCGCCGCGCTCCAGCTTGGCGGCCAGCACGCCGTCGACCACCTCTTCGAGATGCGCAAAGCTCTTGGTCTTTTCGCCGGGCGGCAGCGTGATGACGGCATGTTGGATGCCTCCGCTTGCCAGGCCGGCCGCAAGCGTCGCGAGATGCGCGCTAGCGACGTTTTCGTCGGTGACAACCGCCGCTCGCGTGCCCGGCAGACGGCGCGAAATCTCGGCGCCGGCGCGTGACAGCAGGCCGGGACCGATCAAAATGTCGTAGGCACGCTCGCCAAGCCCGACTTCGACAGAGACCGTTGCATCAGCGCTCACGACCGCACCTCGTCGATGTCGGCAACGCCAAGGTGGCCGCGCAACGCCTCTACCACTTCGGCGGCAATGATCTCCTTGCGGTCGTCGCGGGTCGGCACGATGACATCGGCCGCGGCATAAACGGGGTAGCGTTCCGCCATCAGCCGTTCGAGCACGGCGCGTGGATCGGCGCTTTTCAGCAGCGGCCGGTTCTGTTTCTTGGAAACGCGCTCCATCAACAGGTTGATCTCGGCTTTCAGCCAAACCGAAACGCCATGGCTGGCGATCGCCTCGCGCGTCTGCGCGTTCATGAAGGCGCCACCGCCGGTCGACAGCACCTGCGGCCCGTGCTCCAGCACGCGCAGGATGACGCGCTGCTCCAGCGCCCGGAACTCCGCCTCGCCATAGCGCTCGAACAGGTCCGGGACGCTCATGCGCGAAACGGTTTCGATCTCCTGGTCGCTGTCGATGAAGGGCAGTGCCAGCATCGCCGCCACCTTGCGGCCGATCGCCGTCTTGCCGGCGCCCATCAGCCCGACAAAGACGATGGAACGGCCGCCCAGTCGGCCGAGCAGCGCGGCATGGCTCTCGCCCGGAGGATTTGCTGGTAGCGCATTCATGCTTCTAGGGCCTCTTTGCCGGCGTATCGACATCAAAAGCCTGTTTGCGTCAAGCGCGGCGCAACCGGGACTATGGGCTTCACCCTTGAATTGGCCGGATTGGCGTCTCATAAGGGCACAGGGTTGGAAATGCAGAATAAGACGACGGGCGAAAATTAATGCCAACACTGTTTCGCTTTGTCGTGACGCTCGCGATTCTGGCCGGCATTGTCTATGGCGCGATGTTCGCCCTGGTCATGTTCGTCGAGCCGAGAAAGGCGGAAATGAGCGTGCGTATCCCTCCGGAAAAGCTCAATCCCAAAAAATGAACAGCGCCGCCCGCATCGAAGCTTTCCTGGAGATGATGAGCGCCGAGCGCGGCGCTGCCGAAAACACGCTTTCCTCCTATCGCCACGACCTCGAGGACGCTTCCGCCGGGATCGGCGGCGGGCTTGCCGCTGCCACAAGCGCTGACATCCGCGCCTATCTCGACGACATCGCCGCGCGTGGCTTTGCCGCCACCTCGCAGGCGCGCAAATTGTCGGCGGTCCGGCAGTTCTTCAAGTTCCTCTACGCCGAAGGCCTGCGCGGCGACGATCCGACCGGCACGCTGGACAGCCCGAAGAAGGGCCGGCCGCTGCCGAAGACGATGAGCGAGGCCGATACCGGCCGGCTGCTCGACCGCGCCGCGCAGGAGGCGATCGACCCCTCGCTCAACGACGGCGACAGCCTGGCGGCGCTGCGCCTGCACGCGCTGGTCGAGGTGCTCTACGCCACCGGTTTGCGCGTTTCGGAGCTGGTCGGCCTTCCCGTGACGGTGGCACAGCGCGACGACCGCTTCTTCATGGTGCGCGGCAAGGGCAACAAGGAACGCATGGTGCCGCTGTCGGCCAAGGCGCGCACGGCGATGCGGACATGGCTTGCCGCGCGGGCGGCGGTGCCGGCTCTTGCCGACAGCCCGTTCCTGTTTCCGGCCGCCTCGGACAGCGGCTATCTTTCGAGACAGGTCTTTGCCCGCGAGCTGAAGGGGCTTGCCGCGCGGGCCGGCATTGCCACGGCGAAGATATCCCCGCATGTGCTGCGCCATGCTTTCGCCAGCCATCTCCTGCAGAACGGCGCCGATCTCAGGGCCGTGCAGCAGTTGCTTGGCCATGCCGATATTTCAACGACGCAGATCTACACGCATGTGCTGGAGGAGCGGCTGGTGCGTCTGGTCAACGATCATCATCCGCTTGCCGACTAGGCGTCATGTCGCTATGTGAGAACGACGTTCCACCGCGCCCAGCCTGCATTTTCAGGCTTGCGTCAGTCATTGCCTTCCGACTTGCCGGTCCGCCCAAGAATGTACAATTACCTCGATTTCGAAAAGCCTGTGCAGGATCTCGAAGGCAAGATCCTTGAGCTGAAGAAGCTTGCCGAGAACGGCGAGGCGGTCGATGTCGGCGATGAGATCGCCCGCCTCGAGAAGCGCTCGCGCGATGCGCTGCGCGACGCCTACAAGGCGCTGACCCCGTGGCAGAAGGTGCAGGTGGCGCGCCATCCGGACAGGC
The DNA here is from genome assembly GCF_040317515.1 of Mesorhizobium sp. M1428. Taxonomy (NCBI): domain Bacteria; kingdom Pseudomonadati; phylum Pseudomonadota; class Alphaproteobacteria; order Hyphomicrobiales; family Phyllobacteriaceae; genus Mesorhizobium; species Mesorhizobium sp. M1428. The sequence goes on along the minus strand of NZ_JAMYKT010000017.1, from coordinate 100,706 downwards.
CGCATTGCATCGACTACATCAAGGGCCTGCTTACCGATTTCACGCCGCTCGCCGGCGACCGCAATTTCGGCGAGGACCAGGCGATCGTCGGCGGCTTTGCCCGCTTTCGTGGCGAGCCGGTGGCGATTATCGGCCAGGAGAAGGGTTCCGACACGGCAAGCCGGCTGAAGCATAATTTCGGCTCGGTGCGGCCGGAGGGCTACCGCAAGGCGGTGCGGCTGATGGAACTCGCCGACCGCTTCCAGATCCCGCTGCTGACGCTGGTCGACACTGCCGGCGCCTATCCCGGCGTCAACGCCGAAGAGCGCGGCCAGGCGGAAGCCATCGCCCGGTCGACCTCGGCCTGCCTTGGCCTGAAGGTGCCGTCGATCTCGGTGGTAATCGGCGAAGGCGGCTCGGGCGGCGCCATAGCGATCGCCACCGCCAACCGCGTCTACATGCTCGAACACGCCATCTATTCGGTGATCTCGCCGGAAGGCGCCGCCTCGATCCTGTGGCGCGATACCACGCGGTCCAGGGATGCTGCGACCAACATGAAGATCACGGCGCAGGACCTGCTGGAGCTGAAGATCATCGACGCCATCATCGCCGAGCCGCTCGGCGGTGCCCATCGCGCCCCCGAAACGGTGATCGCCGCCACCGGCGACCTCATTGCCAGGACGATGAAGGAATTCTCCGGCGCCAACACCGACTTCCGCGAGCATCGCCGCGAGAAATACCTGGCGATGGGCCGCAATCTGTAACATCCGGCAGGCACGCGGCCCGAAATGTGGCGGCGTGAACCAGTTTCGCCACAAAAATGCCGCTGCATTCGGCTCAGTGGACTTGCCGTAAGGGGACGCGCCAGCATGATTGCGGAAAGGAATTTTCAAGGTTAACGGGCTTAGGGTCCGTCAGTGGTCAGTTTAGCAGCCGCGGCATCCGCGGCGCAGAGATGAAGACGATAGCCATATCCATGTTAGCCAGGCTTGCCCGCACCGGAGTTCTGATCGCTGCGATCGGCGTCGCCGGCTGCAACGATGCTTCGATGAAGGATTTTGCGCCGCAAGCCAACAAGCCGCTGCCGGACAAGATCCTGTCCGAGATGAAAGCCAAGGGCATGGTCCGCACCTCCTCGGTGATGGCCCGCATCTTCAAGGAAGAAGGCAAGCTCGAAATCTGGAAGGCCAAGACCAACGGCCGCTACGACCTGGTCGCCAGCTACGACATCTGCAAATGGTCGGGCAAGCTCGGGCCGAAGTTCACCGAAGGCGACCGCCAGGCGCCGGAAGGCTTTTACACCGTCCGTCCGGCACAGATGAACCCGCGGTCGAATTATCACCTGTCCTTCAACATCGGCTACCCGAACGCCTATGATCGCGCCAATGGCCGCACCGGTTCGAACCTGATGGTCCATGGCGCCTGCTCGTCGTCTGGCTGCTATTCGATGACCGACGCGCAGATCGAGCAGATCTACGCCTTCGGCCGCGACGCCTTCCAGGGCGGCCAGACCGAGTTCCAGATCCAGGCTTTTCCGTTCCGCATGACCGCAGCCAACATGGCGCGCTATCGCAACGACCCGAACTACGAATTCTGGAAGATGCTGAAGGTCGGCTACGACAATTTCGAGGTCACCAAGGTGCCGCCGAAGGTCGACGTCTGCGAGAAGCGCTACGTGTTCAACCAGATTGCGGCCGACGGCTCGACCTTCAATCCGACCGGCCCTTGCCCTGCAACCACCCAGCCCGATTCGCTGAAGAGCGCCATCAACGCCTATCAAAGCACCTATGAGGCGGCCTTCAACGGCGCCATCAAGGCCAGCGTGCCGGCGCCCAAGCCGACCATCGCCGGGATCAAGGAAGCCAGCATCGTTTCCGACTGGTCGAAACGGCGTGCCCGCGGCGAACGCGTTCCGATCGAGCCGCCCTCGCTGAACCCTGACGGTACCGTGGCCGAAACGGCGCGCATGGGCCGCATCGATTCGCCGGCGGGCCGCAAGATGGCGGCGCTCGACGCCGAAAAGGCTGCCAAGCAGAAGGCCGAGGAACAAAGGCTTGCCGCCATAGAAGCGGCCAAGGCCGCGAAAGAGGCAGCCAAGGCGCAAGCCCTGGCCGAGAAGGAAGCTGCCAAGGCCCAGGCGCTCGCCGAAAAGGAAGCAGCCAAGACCGCCGCAGAGATGCCTGTCGCCACCGCCACCGTAGCGCCATCGGACGCCGCCCCGGCAGTCGAAACGCAGGCTGCGGACGCCGAAAGCACGGCGACAAGATTGAAGAAAAAGCTGCTCGGCATGTTTGGCGGCTGAGCTTTATGCTTGAGCAAGAAGATGGGGGCCAAAAAAACAGGCCTTCAACCAGCCGCGCCGCCGTCTACGACCTCAAAGGCTTGAACTGCCCGCTGCCCGTGCTCAAGGCAAAAAAGCGCCTGGCCGCAATGCAGCCGGGCAGCCGGCTGTGGCTCGAAACCACCGACCCGCTCGCCGTCATAGACATTCCCGCCTTCTGCGCCGAGAGCGGCCACCGGCTGGTCGAGACGACCGCGACGTCAGGCGGCCACCGCTTCCTGGTCGAGCGCGGCTGAGCGGGGTAATCTCCCCCTCGAGGATGAGATGTCGCCGAAGGCGACAGAGGGGGTCGCCTCGCGTAAAGCGCCAACCTTGATCTGCCGCAGGAGGCCGCGTCCGGTCGCGTCGACCCCCTCTGGCCTGCCGGCCATCTCCCCCTCGAGGGGGGAGATCGGCAGCTTCACCCACGCCCGGCAATAGCCAGCGGATTGCTTTCCAGGGCAGCGCGGTCCGGCGTGTCGATCGACGGCCGGTTGGTGAAGGCGGCGAACAGCCGGCGGATATAGTCTTCCGGCATATCGAGCGTGATCAGCATCAGTCTGGTGCCGCGCTGGCTGTCCGGCCAGGCCGGCAGTTGCACCGGCGGATGCAGGATCTTCTGCACGCCATGGATAACCAGTGGCCGCGACGGGTCTTCTGCAAGCTCGATGACGCCCTTCATCCGCAACAGGCGCTCGCCATGCGCCGAGCGCAGCAGATCGAGGAACATCTCGATTGCCGAAAACGGCACCGGCCCGTCATGGACCAGCGAATACGAACGCACGCGGGAATCGTGCCTGTGGCCATGACCATGACCATGGTGATGGTGGTCGCCACCGTCATGCCCGTCGTCATCATGCCCGCTGTGGTCATGCCCGCTGTGGTCATGGTTGTGGCCGGCTTCTTCGCCCAGCCAACGCTGCACATCGACCGATTTGGTAGCCGGATTGTAGAGCCCGCAATCGAACAGGGTCGCGGCGCTCGCCTGGCTCGTGTCGAGCACCACGGCGCTCGGGTTGAGCTGCCTGAGCCGCGCCCGCGACGCCTCGACATTACCTGCATCCGTGGCCAGGTCGGCCTTGCTGAGCACGATGCGATCGGCGACCGCCACTTGCTTCACTGCCTCGACATGGGCATCGAGCGTCGCATTGCCGTTGACGGCATCGACCAGGGTGATGACGCCGTCGAGCCGGAAGGCCTGGACCAGGGCCGGATGCGCCATGATCGATTGCAGCACGGGGGCGGGATCGGCGAGCCCGGTGGTCTCGACGACGACGCGGGCAAGCCGGTCGATGCGGCCGGTCTGCAGCCGGTCGACGAGATCGGCCAGCGTGTCGACCAGCTCGCCGCGCACCGTGCAGCAGAGGCAGCCGTCGGAGAGCTGGATGATGCCGTCGGAGGCCTGCTCGACCAGAAGATGGTCGATCGCCACCTCGCCGAACTCGTTGATGATGACGGCGGTGTCGGCGAGCGCCGGATCCCGGAGCAGCCGGTTGAGCAGCGTCGTCTTGCCGGCGCCGAGAAAGCCGGTGAGCACCGAAACGGGGATCGGGAAGCCGGCCATGCGGCTAGTTCAGCGCCTTGGTCGGCTGCTGGACCTGCACGGCGGTGGCGGATCCGGCCACAACAGGCTCGGCGCCGGCCGGCGGCGCCCGGTCCGGCCGCCATGTCGGCAGCGGCACGTCGGCATATTCCTGCCCGGAGGCGTCGAGCATCGCCTTCGGCACCGGCCCCGTGGCACCGCCGAGGCCAACGGCGATCAGCGTCGGGACATGGTCGAGCTTTTCCTTATAGGGCGATTTCGGCAGGTCCTTGCCCTTGTCGCCGACCGCCGGTGCTGCTTCCGACTGCTCCGCGACCGGCTTCTTCTTGCAAATCTCGTCATCCATGTCGTTGGCCGACATGGTGTCGCCATAGACAGGCAGCGCCGCGACCGTCAGCCCGCTCGGCGCCGGCGTTGCAAAGCCCTGGTCGAGCAGTTTTGCCGCCGTCTCGGCGCGGGTAATGGCCGACCGTTCGCCGAGCACTACGGCGACCACGGTGCGGCCGTTGCGGGTAGCCGAGCCGATCATGTTGAAACCGGACGAGCAGACGAAACCCGTCTTCATGCCGTCGGCACCCGGATAGCGGCCGATCAGCAGGTTGTAGTTGGAGATTGCCTTCTTGCCGACGGCAAGGCCTTCGATCGAGAACCAGGGGGCATATTGCGGAAATTCCGTGCGAATCGCCATCACCAGCAAAGCAAGATCGCGCGCTGTCGTATACTGGTCCGGCGAATAGAGCCCGTTCGGATTGACGAAATGCGACCCGCTCATGCCGAGCCGCCGCGCCTCGGCGTTCATGCGTTCGGCGAAAGCCGCTTGCGAACCGCCGATATTCTCGCCGACCGCCATAGCGATATCGTTGGCCGATTTGACCAGCATCATCTTCAACGCATTGTCGAGCCGCATCACCGAGCCCGGCTTGAAGCCCATCTTGCTCGGCGGCTCGCCGGCGGAATGTTTCGTCACCTTGATCGGCGAATCGAGCTGGACCTCGCCCGCGGCAATCGCTCGAAACGCCACATAGGCGGTCATCAGCTTGGTCAGTGATGCCGGGTACCAGCGCCTGAATGCGTCCTGGTGCTGCAGGATCTTGCCGCTGTTCAGGTCGAACAGGATGGTCGGATTGGCCAAGGCGGGCCCGGCCAGCGCCGCAAGCACCACCGCGCCCGCCGCCAACAGTTTGAGGAAATGCCTGTAGCGCATCATAAAAACCGAAATAGCCTCTTGCCGCAGTCGCACCTGGCTCCGTAAGATTTCGTTACACGATCGCCAGGATAATGGTCCGGCCCTCTGTTCCCGGACCACAGTCGCGGTGCTATTTACTCTATGTGACGTCAACATGGCAAAGTGCTGCCGATCACAATGTGGAAGCAGCAGCACAATGCAAAGCTGCGTGCATGGTTGCAAGGCAGCAGGCACAATTGCAAAGCAGCAGGCCAAGACCGCCTGCTCCAACAGCGAAATGGAACCATCATGCCGATCCTGAACCGAGCCGCCGAAATGCAGGACGAGATGGCCGGCTGGCGCCGCCATTTGCACCAGACGCCGGAGCTGAATTTCGACGTCTTCAAGACCGCCGCCTTCGTCACCGAGAAGCTGAAGGCATTCGGCTGCGACGACATCGCGACGGGTTTGGGCAAGACCGGCGTCGTCGGCATCATCCGCGGCCGCCATGGCGAAGGCTCGACCATCGGCCTGCGCGCCGACATGGACGCCCTGCCGCTCAACGAGATCACCGGCAAATCCTATGCCTCGACCGTCCCCGGCAAGATGCACGCCTGTGGCCATGACGGCCACACCGCGATGCTGTTGGGTGCCGCCAAATACCTCGCCGAAACGCGCAATTTCGCCGGCTCCGTCGCGGTCATCTTCCAGCCGGCCGAAGAGGGCGGCGGCGGCGGCAACGAGATGGTCAAGGACGGCATGATGGAGCGCTTCGGCATCTCCAAGGTGTTCGGCATGCACAACATGCCGGGCCTACCGGTCGGCCAGTTCGCCATCAGGCCGGGTCCGATCATGGCGGCGACCGCCGAGTTCACCATCACCGTCAAGGGCCGGGGCGGCCACGCGGCGATGCCGCATGGCACCATCGATCCGATCGTCATCACCAGCCAGCTTGTCGGCGCGCTGCAGACGATCGCCTCGCGCAGCACCGATCCGGTCGAGGCGGTGGTCGTCTCGGTGACGAAATTCCACGCCGGCGACGCCTATAACATCATTCCCGAGAGCGCCGAGATCGCCGGAACGGTACGCACGCTGAAGAAGGAGGTTGCCAAGAAGGCCGAAGAGCGCATCCGCGCCCTTTGCCAAGGCCTGGGTGCTGCCTTCGGCGCGACAATCGAGGTCGATTACAATGCCAACTACCCCGTCACCTTCAACCATCCGGAAGAGACGGTCTTTGCCAGCGACGTCGCGGCCGACGTCGCCGGCGACAGCCATGTGCACCGCGCGATCCAGCCGGTGATGGGCGGCGAGGATTTCTCCTACATGCTGGAAGCGCGGCCGGGCGCCTTCATCTTCATCGGCAATGGCGATACCGCCGGCCTGCACAACCCGGCCTACGATTTCAACGACGAGGTCATCCCGCACGGCATGAGCTATTGGGTGAAGCTGGCGGAGACGGCACTGGCGGCGTAGCATTTGCCGAGTGGAATCCGTTGGCGCCGTAGAAATGCAACCAACAACAGACGGAGCATGACACGGATCAATTTGAACGCATCCGCCTCCGTGTGTTGATGTTCACCGAAGGCCGCGACGCTCGAACGTAACGGCATGGATCCTAGGGTCTACGCCGCGTCGCTTCGCTCCTTGCTTCGCCCTAGGATGACGAAGGCATGATCGCTGAAAGCTGAGGCCAATGGCTGATGTTGGAGATTGGCAGTGCGTCTGCGTGTTATCGGACGACGACTGATGGCGAACTACAAACCTCTCCAGATTGGCGGAAACATTTTTCCCTTCGTCATCCTAGGGCGGAGCAGGAGCGAAGCGACGTCGCGGAGACCCTAGGATCCATGCCGTTACCATGGCCGAAGAGTGCATCGACGCAAGTGGTTGGCCTGCGCCGTCAGGTGCAGAGCACGTGGTCGTTCGCCGGCTAATCAGTCAAGGCCCGCTCTTCGGATCCTCGACCTCCAGTGCCTCCATGACCGGCGCCAGCTCATTGTCGTCGGCGGACTGCGGCTCTTCGCCTGTCCTCGCCTTCTTCAGGGCTGCCTCGATCGCCTCCTGGATATTGCCGAGTTCGTCTTCGCGAACCTCGTGGCCATAGCCGGCAGCATCGGCATCCTGCTCGAATTGCTGCGCCAGGACGGCGACGCTCACCTCGCTCTCGGCGGGCAGATTGCCGACATTCTCCTGCAGCCAGGTTTCAAAGAATTCTTTGGTGGCGCTCATGCGGTGTCTCCTCGGGACACTAAAGCGCGCCGGCATCCCGAAAGTTCCGCTATCCGAGCCGTCTTTGCGCCCGTTGCCGGGTGCCCCGCAATTCAGCGCGGCCAGGCGGCGTTGACGCCGCCTGGCTCGGCTGCTTACTGGCTGGCAGCAGTCGTCGGTTCGCACGACACCTTCGGGTTCATGTCCGCGAACGCGCCGGTTGGGTTGCCTTTCCAGGCCCAGACATGCAGCTCGTAGAACGGACCGAGGCCATAGCGGTTGGGCGCGCTGTTGAAGTTGAACAGATGCCCATCGAGCGAGGCCGGGCCTTTCGAGGTGATGTATTCGACCGCGATCAGTTTTAGCGTGCCGTCGGCCATCGGCTCGTACATCACCGCTTCGGGCTTGGCGACATCGACAGCGTCGTCCTTGAGGTAGCCGGGATTGACGTAATGGATGCCCATGGCGCCGCCGGTGATGCCGCTGGCGCAAGGAATGGGAGCATAGCCCTCGGCGGTCGCCGCCGCCACACTCTCGAAGCGACTGTTGGCGGCTCGCACCTTGTCGGCCAGCGGATTGGGACCGGACGAGGGCGCTGCCTGATGCGCCTGCGCCAATGCAGTGCAGGCCGACAGCAGCACCGCGGCAGCGAGGAACTTGTTGCGAAAGTTGATTGTCATAGTCATTCCATTCTTCTTGAAAAGCACAGCCCGGCCGGCCGCCGGTAGTAAGGAGGCCCGGCAGGTGGACGCTGTGGCTGTTGTTGCTGGGAGATCCCTGTCCCGATGCGACGAATGCAGGGGAACATCATCCCTTCGGCAGATACGGGATGGTTCCGGCCAGATCGGAGTTGTCGATCAGCTGGAAACGGCTGTCGCTGCCGCCCTGACGGGCCGAAACGAACGGTGCGTAGGCGGGATCGTCGGTGAAGGCGCGCGCCGCGGCCTCGGTCGGGAACGCCATCAAGGCAATCAGCGTCGTGTCGAGCGGCTTGCCTTCGAGCGTCTTCACATTGCCGCTGCGCGACAGATATCTGCCGCCGTGCTTGTGTACGAGGTCGTGGACCGACGCGGCATAGGCCGGCATCCACTTCGGGTCCCTCACCTTGATGTCTGCGATAACGTAAGCGGTCATGGGTTATGTCTCCTGGTCGTGCACAGGGGTATCCAGTGCAGCGGCAGAGGGGTCGCATGGCAAGGTCGCGCCAGCCAGTCCGCGATCTGTACTGGTGTGGCGAATCCGAAATTCGCATTCACTTTGGAGCAACGCAGCGAGCGAATTTCGGATTCGAATGCCACACCAGCAAATGCCTGGATTTCCAGTGTGGTTTTGGATTTGAAGATCCTAACGCTGATGCCACCCAGAAAGCAGGAACTTCAAATCCACCACACCGGGCCGGTACAGTTTCTGTACTCGCCGCGTCGCCGGGAAAGGCCTATGGTTCCGGCTGAGTTTGAGGGGAAGGCAATATCATGACCCAGTCCGGATACAAGCAGTTCTGCCCGTTATCGATGGCCGCGGAGGTGCTGTGCACCCGCTGGACCATGGTTCTGCTTCGCGAATTGGTGGCGGGCTCGACCCGTTTCAACGATCTGCGCCGCGGCGTCCCCAAAATGTCGCCGACCCTTCTGTCGCAACGCCTCAAGGAGCTCGAACTGGCCGGGATCGTCGAGCGCAAGGAGGTGCGCGGCGAGAAAGGCATCTTCGAATACCGGATGACCGAGGCAGGCCGGGATCTGCGTTCCGTCGTCGAGGCGATGGGCTTTTGGGGGCAGAAATGGGTCGAGTCGCGGCTGTCGCTGAAGAACCTCGATCCGTCGCTGCTGATGTGGGACATGCGGCGCAACCTCAATGCGTCGCCGCTGCCCGATGGCCGCACGGTGATACAATTTCTGTATCAGGAGCTCCCCGCCTCGAAACGGTCATGGTGGCTGATCGTCGAGAAGCACGGCGAGGTCGACCTCTGCTGGTACGATCCGGGCTTCGATGTCGATCTCTACGTCTCAACCGACCTGCACACCATGACTGAAATCTGGATGGGGCTGATCACCGTCGAGAAGGCCGGGGCGAAAGTCATCTTGACGGGAGACCAGGATATCGCCCGCAAAATGCAGACCTGGCTCGGCCTGAGCCCGTTCGCGGTCGAACCCAAGCGAGCAGCCTAGCTGCCTCTTGGCGAAACGATCCGAAGCGGTTATGTGTCGGGCGCGATGGTCCCGTAGCTCAGTAGGATAGAGCGGCAGATTCCTAATCTGTAGGTCACAGGTTCGATTCCTGTCGGGATCACCAACGTTTTCAATTGGTTACCTAAAAGGTGCACTGTCACCGGTATTCGCGAGCATACATTAGGGAGCTCGATACGTATTGCGGCTTCGCCTAAGGCTTAAGCCATGATTGTAGAGGACGCTAATTCATCCAAGTTGCGGTCACGCGATGGCCGTCTGTTAGGTGTTGCCGCATACGGCGCGCCCAATGGCAAGCTGTTGCTGTACTTTCACGGTTTTCCGGGTTCCCGTCTGGAGGGCGGGATGCTGCATAAAGCCGCCGAACGCGCCGGCGTCCGCGTTCTCGCGATCGATCGTCCCGGAGTCGGTTTATCTTCCTTCGCATCTGGCCGTCGCCTGTTGGATTGGCCGGACGACGTCAGTGCGCTCGCCGACCAGCTCGGCGTCGATCGATTTTCCGTGGTCGGCTTTTCAGGCGGCGGGCCGTTCGCGCTGGCCTGCGCCTGCAAGATTCCCGGTCGACTTGCTGGGTGCGGTATCGTCTCGGGACCTACAGAACCCGGTGTCCTTGCCTTTCTCGTATCGCGGGTGATGCCGCACCTGCTTATGCCGCTGGCGCATCGCCGCTTTCACGATCGAAGCCAGGCTCAACGGTCGCTCGTGAGGCTCGCGCGGCGGTGGCCCGCAGCGGATCGTACGAGCCTTGACCGCGCCCAGGTTCGAGAAGCCCTTGCCGCGTCGTTGGTCGAGGCGTTCCGGCAGGGAACGAAGGGCAGCGTGCAGGACGCGAAACTCCTGGGCGCGCCCTGGGGCTTTTCACCAGAAGACATCGCGTTTCCGCAGCTGCGCCTTTGGCACGGCGAACTCGACCAGCAAATTTCTGCTGCTCAGGCGCGCGTGAATGTGGCGAGACTACCCCGGTGCGAAGCGACTTACTTCCCCAATGACGCTCACGTCTCGACCCTCGTGAACCATGCCGAGGACGTCGTGCGGAGGCTGACGGGCGCCGCTTAAGGACCTCGCCCTGGCAGCTCCCGGCCTCGGGCGCGCTAAGTCTCGGCCAGATACTCCTCGCGCGCGGTCTCTCAAAAATTCGAAATACGCCACAGAAATACGGTGACAGTGCACTTTTGCCTTTTTCGCGCGGCGTCGCTTTCTGTACTGCTCCACTCGTCGGCGTTGATGCTGCCAGGGAGAGCACGATCGGGTGCGGCAATGAAACCTCCACCGTGCGGAAGTGAGCGCCTGGACCTGAAACTCATGATCAGGCGGAGGTTCCTCAATCGGACGGCCAAGGAACCTGCCGCCGATCAGATCGTTTCGCGGTATCTAGCCAGATCAACCGCAACGGAGGAGAGACATGCTCAAAATTCTGCATGCTCGCAATCGCGCGGCACCGAACACCAGCCCGGTCTGCCATAAGTTCGGGCCTTGGCGCGATGTTGCGTGACGTCGACTATGTCCTGCGAAAGCTCGACTGGATGCGCGCCGAAGGCATCTGGCCCAACGGCTTGCGGTATCTGTGGACCGACGCATTCGGGGTCGTGCTCTACGTCTCGCTTTACACAGAAACTGGCGAAGAGCGCTGGCTGGACGCGGCCGAGCGGCTGGCGGCCGATGTCGAGCGTGTGCTCGGCCGCCGGCACGGACTGAGGATCGGCGAAGCGGCCGATCGCGACGGCCAGTACTTCCACTATCTGGCGATGTGGCTGTTCGCCTTGGCGCGTCTCGGCGATCTGAAGCCGGAATACCGCAAGCGCGGCATTGCGCTGGCGCGCGACATTCACCCGGCGTTTGTGATCCCTGGCCGCGGCGTGATCTGGAAAATGCAGGAGGATCTGAGCGGCCCTTACCCCGGCTACGGCCTCGGCAGCATGGATGCCTATGACGGCTACGTCTCTTACCGGATGCTCGATGAGGACGCACTGGCGCCCGAGATCGCGCAGATGCGTGACCTGATGGAGCGCGATTGGCCCACCCTCGACATCGAGCAGGACCTCGGCCTCGGCATGATGCTGTGGCTCGCCCATTTCTTTCCCGACGAGCCGTGGGCTGGGGCGCAGACGAGGCGTTCGCTGCGAACCCTGGAAACGATGTGGGTCGACCCGCCCGGCTATTTCAGCCGCGCGCCATGGCTGCGCGATACCAAGTTCGCCTTCACCAATTACGGCGTTTCGCTCGGCCTGCAGGCCGCCGGTATCTGGCCGGGGCGTGTCGATAGGCTGAACGCCTTCTTCGAGGACTGGCGCTCCGGCGACGAATACGACCGCGAGGCGATCACTTGGGTTATGGCCTGCACCTCGCACCTTCCCGGTGCTTTTCTGACCCAGGGTGGCGAGAGATCGATTGAAAGCGACCAAGCTCGGGAACGTTCCTCCGCCGGCGCGGTTGTCGATGGAAGTGCATCGAGACGCAAGGAACGCGGTTGAAATGGCCATTCTCTTGGGAAAGCCGGGAAGCTGTTGGGTGGCGGCAGCCAGATCCACGAACTATCCCCAGCTCGAAGGTTCGATCCGTGCGGACGCCGTTGTCGTGGGGGCCGGAATTGTCGGGCTGACGACGGCGCTTCGCCTTTGCGAGGCGGGCCAATCGGTGATCGTCATTGAAGGCCTGCGCATAGGTGGCCAGGTGACCGGCCGCTCGACGGCCAAGATCACCACGCAGCATGCGCTGATCTATCGTCATCTCATCGACAGCGTTGGCCGGGACCTGGCGCAGACCTATGCCGATGCGAATTCCGCCGGCGCCCGACAAATCCGCGATTGGGTCGACAACTGCGCCATCGTCTGCGATTTCGAGAGCAAGGACGCCTATACCTACACCTGCGATGATGGCCGGCGCGCGAAGGTCGCGGCCGAGGCGGAGGCCGCGCGTCAGGTCGGGCTGGAGGCCGAGGTTCTCGAACGCGCACCGCTGCCTTTCGAAACGGCCGCGGCATTACGGTTCCCCGACCAGGCGCAGTTCAATCCGGCGATGTATCTGGTTGGCCTGGCGGAAGCGGTGACGGCCCGTGGCGGTCGGATCTTCGAAAACAGCCGCGCCACCTCGATCGACGAGGCAAGCCGCTGGCGCGTCGTCACCGATGGCGGCGCCGTTGATGCCGGGCACGTTGTCGTCGCCACCAACATGACGGTGAAGAGCCCCGTCGGCATGGCGAACCGGACTCAACCGCGCTGCCACACCGTGATGGCCTTTCGGATCGATGATCCCCTCCCTGTCGACGGCATGTTCATCGGCATCGACGACCCGACGCATTCCATTCGCACAGGCCGTGATGCCGAAGGTCCACTGCTGGTCACGCTTGGCCCCAAATTCAACACCGGCTGGGATGGCGACGTGGCGAAGCGGTTTGTCGAACTGGAAAAATGGGCAAGAAAGAACCTTCCGGTCGGCGACGTCGCGTGGCGCTGGTGCAACGAGGACCATGATACGGCCGACAGGATCCCATACGCCGGCGAACCCGATCCCGCCAAGGCCGCCGGCTTCCACATTGCCACGGGCTTCAACGCTTGGGGCATCACCAACGGGACGGCCGCGGGCACGATGATCGCCGACCTGATCTGCGGCCGCCCGAGCCCATGGCAAAAACTGTACGATCCGGCGCGGCCCTACCCCGAGGACTTCCACAAGAACGGCCGCAGCCAATCGATCGTCTCGAGCACCCACGACATTGCGCCCGGCATGGGTGGCGTGATCGTCAGGGGAGACGAAAAGATCGCTGCGTGGAGAGACACCGAAGGCGCACTCCAGGCGGTTTCGGCGACGTGCACCCACAAGGGCTGCACCGTGACCTGGAACAATGCGGACCACACCTGGGATTGTCCCTGCCACGGCTCGATCTTCGCCGCCGACGGTTCGGTCATCCACGGCCCTGCCCGAAAACCGCTTGCCCAGATTACATTGTGAAGGCGGCGACCGGCGCGGCCCGCATCACGCCGGCCGTTCGTAGGTTCCGACCAACTCCGTCTCCTCCAACGCGTGTTTCTGGGCTTGCTTCCAGACCTGATGCACGCCCGCCTGTCCCGGTACGCTGAGGCTCGGCACATCGAGCGCGGCCAGCAGGAAGTGGTAATGATGGACGCCATGCCCTGCAGGCGGCTGCGGACCATCGTAATAGGCATTGCCGAAATCGTTGGTGCCTTGCCTGAGGGCCGACGGGCCGGGCTTGCCATCTTCGGCCTCGGCGAGTCCGCCGGCATCCGGCGGGATGTTGAATACTGCCCAGTGTCCGAAAATCCCGCTTGGCGCATCGGGATCCCGCACGACAAGAACAAGGCTCTTGGTTCCATCCGGGACACCGGACCATTTCAGCGGCGGCGAGACGTTCTGGCCGTCACGCGCATATTTTTCGGGAATTCTTCCGCCTGCCCGAAACGCCGGGCTGATAAGGGTGAGTGGCATTGCTATTTCTCCGGGAGATTGCGACCGAGAAACCCGCGCCGGCGCCGTTCACGCCGCTTGCTGAGCTTCCGCGATGCGTCTGATCTCTCCTGGCAGGGATTCCCAGACCTTGTGCATCTGTCCTTCTCCGACGTGATGGGCGAGCACCTTGGACACGACGCTGAATGCATCCTTGGAATCGACCGGACGGGCAAATTCCAGCTCCGCCTTGATCTTGGCCAGAAACTCGTCGAGCGACCGCATCTTCTCGGGAGCTTTGGAAGGCTGGTATTGGTCATAGAAGGCGCCGCGCACCAGGATCGGCAGCTGCGAGCCGAGGTGGGCTGCAAGATCGGGTTGCATCCGGTCGCGCAGGGCGTGCAGCACCGCGCCGAGAACGTGCCAGGCGGCCTGCCGATCCGGTCCAATCTCGTCCATGATCTCGTCGAGCCAGATGTTCGTGGTCTGCAGTGTCTTGTCGAATACGTCGAGTCCGGTGGCGTTCATCGAAAATCCTCCTTCCGTTCAAATCCGACTAGGCTGATGTGACCAAACAGCCGTACCTGCCCGTTGTTCCCCGATGCGTATGTCCTGGTGCGCATTCATTGTCGGAGGTTCCGTCATGAGGGGATTCGGGCCGGCTTTTTGCCGCTGTTTTTTCGACCGCCTTTCTTGGCCGGCGCCCGGGTGGACGAGTTTTATTTGCCGTCGCCGATCACATGGCGACGAGTGCTGCAGACACGAAAACAGGAGAAGAACCATGGTACATCATCATTTGGCGCCCTGGACGCCATCGCGCAGCCTCTATCCATCCGCGAGCGACCCACTCACGTCATTCCACCGGCAGATTGATCGCCTGTTCGACGACTTCTTTGCGCCAATGACCGAAGCGACTACGGCCGGCGATCTTTGGCCGAGCGTCGATGTATATGAAACAGACCAAGCCTATAAGGTCACCGCCGAATTGCCGGGGCTCGAGCAGAAGGATGTTGAGCTCAAGCTGCGCGACAACACCCTCTCCATTACGGGCGAGAAGCGTTCGGAGCACAAGGAAAGCGACCGCGGCCACACCTACAGCGAACGCAGTTATGGCCGGTTTCAGCGGACGATCCCCCTGGAAGCGGAGATCGATGCCGACAAGGTGCAGGCCACTTTCAAGAACGGCGTTTTGACTGTCGAGCTTCCGAAGAACCCCGCTGCAAAGGACAAGACACGGCGCATAGAAGTGAAAGCGCGATAGTTGCCAAACTGAAGGCTGCAGGGCAGGCGGTGTTCAGCCCCGATTGAGGGAGAACGGCGAGCACGGCGAGCACGGCGGCAACCGCTCAGGCGAAGCGTCTAGCGCCGGGGATCGTCCGTCGGCTCGGAAACGCCTTCGAGTGCGATCTTGGCGGCTTCCTCATCGGTCCGCCCGAGGTCGGCCAGGGCAATGACGCCGACGAGGCGCTTGTCATGGTTGATCACCGGAAGGCGACGCACCTGATGCTTGGCCATGATTTTCGCCGCATCGGTGATATCGGCGTCGTCGAAGCACCAATAGACATGCTCGGACATGACCTCGCGAACGGTCGTGTTGCCGGCTGAGCGCTCCTCGGCGACGCCGCGCATCACGATGTCGCGGTCTGTCACCATGCCGACCAGCCTGTCATTCTCGCCGACCGGAAGGGCGCCGAGATTGTCGGCCCGCATTTTCCGGGCGGCATCCCTGATTGTCGTGTTCGGGCCGACCAGTTCGGTCCGACGGCTCATGATCTCCTGAACTTGCATGGGATATTCCTTCCCTGATTGCTGAGGCAACAAGTCGCCAGACGGGCCTGTCGCCACGCATCGCGAGATTGCCAGCTGGCCGGACGGGGCATGTACGGATCACTATCTTCTTCGATCTTCCCGATCCGCGCTGAGGCGTGCCGGTGCCGGCACCTCGCGATCGAAACTATTCTTGGAACGTCCAGGCAGCGAGCGAGTTCCAAAATGGTACCGGTGCCGCAGCCATCCCACGGGATGTGGCCGCAGGCTGGTGAAAAAACATCCACCGGGAAAAACAGATGCACGCGGATTGAAGGTCATGGCAATCATCTTTTCAGATCGCCGCGAGGCCGGGCGGCGACTCGCTGAGGAGCTCGTTCGCTTTGCCGGCCGCGACGACGTGATCGTATTGGCGCTGCCCCGAGGCGGCGTGCCGGTCGGCTACGAGGTCGCGCAGGCACTCAAGGCACCGCTCGACGTCTTCGTCGTGCGCAAGCTCGGCGTCCCCGGTCACGAGGAACTGGCCATGGGGGCGATCGCGCCCTCAGGCGTACGTGTCCTGAACGACGAAATCGTCAACGGTCTCGCGATCCCGCCACACGTCATCGACGCGGTCGCTGCAAAGGAGGAAAAAGAGCTTCTGCGCCGCGAGCACCTCTATAGGGACGGGCGACCCCCACCGCAGTTGAATGGACGGACCATTATCCTCGTGGATGATGGGCTTGCGACCGGATCGACCATGCGGGCCGGGATCAAGGCGCTGCGAAAAAACCACGCCGCCCATATTGTCGCGGCCGTTCCCGTCGGTAGCCCCGACACTTGCGACGCGATGCGGGCGGACGCCGACGAGGTCGTTTGCGCGACGACACCAGAGCCGTTGCTGGGTGTCGGGCGCTGGTACGTGGATTTCTCACAAACGAGCGATGAAGAGGTCCGCGCGCTCCTCGCCAGCTGCGTGCCCAAGCCTGCGGCTTCCGACAAGCCTGCCGCTTCCGAAGAGGAATTGGCCGGGCGCGCGAGCGCGGGTCCGGTGCCTGGCACCAGATCGACATAGCGGAGGTGGACATGGACCGGGATAGCGAGCACGTCGTGCATCTTCCCGCGGGGCCTGTCACGCTTGAGGGCAATCTTTCGTTGCCCCCGGATGCTCGTGGCCTTGTGCTGTTCGCCCACGGCAGCGGAAGCAGCCGCCACAGCCCGCGCAACCGCTACGTGGCCGGAAGGCTGAACGAGGCGAACCTCGCCACCTGCCTCGTCGACCTGTTGACGGCCGAAGAGGAGCGGATCGACCAGGTCACGGCCGAGTTGCGCTTCAATATCGGACTGCTCGCCGACCGGCTGGTCGGCGTCACGGATTGGCTCGGCGCCTCGCCGGACACGTCGGGGTTGCGTCTTGGCTATTTCGGCGCGAGCACGGGCGCCGGTGCCGCCCTGGTGGCGGCGGCCGAGCGGCCCGACCAGGCCGCGGCCGTGGTTTCGCGTGGTGGCCGGCCCGATCTTGCGGCGCTCGCCCTGCCGCGGGTCCGGGCGCCGACCTTGCTCGTCGTCGGAGGCGCCGACACGCAAGTGATCGCGCTCAACCGCGAGGCACTGGCGGCGCTCCGCAGCGAGAAGGAGCTCACCATCGTCCCTGGCGCGACACATCTGTTCGAGGAGCCCGGCGCCCTGGACGAAGTCGCGGATCTCGCCACCCAATGGTTCTTGCGCCATCTGATTTCGGACAGATCGGCGTCGACGTCCTGACAGCTGGGGCTTGCATCACCGGTCCCGGGATCATTTGCGTCCTCAACGCGTTATGATCCTCATAAGACAGCGCGCAGCTGCAACCCGAATGGCTGTCGCAACCCGCATGTGGGAGAAAGACAATGCCGGACAAGAAAACCATCGAGAAGGCCCGAAAGGACAAGCGCGAGGGCAAATCGCCGAGCACGCAGGCCGGCGAGTTCGTGCACGAGGAGATCGATAAGATCCGCCGCGGTGAGCACGGCGCGCGCTCGACCCAGCAGGCCATCGCCATCGGGCTTTCCGAGGCGAGACGCGCAGGCGTAGACCTGCCCCCGCCCAAAAAGGGCAAGGTGAAGGAGAGCACGCGCAAAAGCGCCGAATACGCCTATGAGGCCGGCCAGGGCGAACGCAAGCCGAAACGCCGCCCGCGGGTCTCCAAAGCCGTCTCCAAGGTGCTCGAGCACGAGCCGAAGAGCACGGCGTCGCACGAGGCGCTGGCGCAGCAGGCCAAGCGTGCGGCCTCGCGCCGGACGGCTGAGGAGCGTTCGGCCGCCGCAAAGAAAGCCGCCGAGACGAAAGGCGCCAGCGGAAGGAAGGCGGCGGCGCAGAAGGCCGCCAGAACGCGCGCACACCACGCATAGTTCAAAGACGGCAGTTCGCCTCCTGGAAATCCGATATGGCCCAAACGACCGGTATCGAGCTCTGCCCCGGCAGCGCGGGACAACGCCGCTGCCCAGGCGAACCAGAGCCTGCATCTACGGGACAACATCGACGTCTTCGACTTCGAAATCACCGCTGACGATACGGCAGCGCTGAACGAGCAATATTCGTCGCTCGCAACGCTGCCTGGACACCGACCCGGAGGTACCCGGCGGCGAGGGCAGCGGGAGACCGGTCAGGAAAGCGCAGTCTGTTTCTTGAGCGCGATGCGTATCGCGCACAACGCGGAGAACTCTGATCATGACCTCAGCTGCCAGCACGACAATGCCGCGAGCCACCACTCAGACGAGACATATCGGTTTGCTCGGCGCGCCCTCCAATCTTGGGCTGATGCCACAGGAGGGTGAGCCGGAGCCCGGCGTGTGGAAGGCGCCGGAGGCACTTCAATCGCTTGGTCTCGCCGACCGTTTGGGCGCCGGTCCGTTGCACACGGTTCGGGCTCCGCTTTATCGGCCTGAGGTGGACCCTGCGACGGGCGTGCGCAATGCGCAGGCACTGCGCCAGTATTCCGAGACGCTTGCCGAAGCGGTCGACGAGGAGCTGAACTCGGGAGGGTTCCTGCTCATGCTCGGCGGCGATTGCAGCGTGTTGCTTGGCCCCGCGCTCGCTCTGCGGCGTCGTGGCCGCTACGGCCTTATCTTCTTCGATGGGCACACCGATTTCAAATTACCGGATACCTCGCCCTCGAAGGGAGCCGCGGGCATGGATTTGGCCTTCGTGACCGGCCATGGACCGAAGCTCCTGACCGATTTCGGCGAGCACACTCCTTTGTTCCGTGAGGCCGACGTAGTCGCGTTTGGCTATCGCGATGTGCAGGACCCCGCGACTTACACGTCCAAAGCCGTCTTCGACACCGATGTTCGCCGGATGGATTTGGCTGAAGTGCGGCGGCGCGGCTTCGCCAATGCCGCACGCATAGCGCTTGACGCGGTCGCAGGGCAGGACGTCGAGGGTGTATTCGTCCATTTCGATGTCGACGTCCTGGACAGCGAGATCATGTCGGCTGTCGATACGCCGGAAGCCGGCGGCGTCTTGCCCGACGAAGCCGTCGAAGCCCTTCGCACATGGTGCAACGATCCACGCGTGATTGGGATGGAGGTGACGATCTATGATCCCGACCGCGATCCGGATCGTCGCTGCGGCAAGCTGCTGATCGACATTCTGGTCGCTTCCCTTCGCGGCCGGTAGACCAATGGGAGTCCCGCACTTGTGCACGAATCCGCCGGCGCGAATGGCCGTCGGTCTGACGGATCGCCGCGCGCACCCAGGAGACCGACATCAAGCCATGGATGATCGAGAACGCCGACGATCACTACGAGATCGACATCTCCCGCGCCAGGCGACTGCTCGGCTGGAAGCCGCGGCATAGCCTGACCGCTCCCTTGCCGGAAATGATCCGGCGGCTGAAGGCGGATCCCACCGACTGGTACAAGAAGAACAAGCTTGAACCGTCGGCGGTCGCGGCTTCCGCGCCCGAGCTCGACCAGGCCGCCGAACGGCTGCAGGGTCCGCTCGAGCGCTCGGACGATGAGGTCGAGGCGGAAACCGGACGCCACCGGGCCGCAACGCTCTGGGCGCCGCTGACCAACGTTGCGATCGGGCTGTGGCTCGTGGCGTCGGCCTTCACGCTCGGCCTGTTCGATCCCGCTTCAGCACCGATTCCGCCGGCGCTCGGACATGAGATCGCCTCGCCGGAGACGCGCGACGGCAGGCTCGGCATCAGCGAGATCGTATCCGGCCACGCCATCCTGTCGCTGGCGCTTGTCAGCATGCGCCGGCGCTGGCACGGGCTGCAATGGATCACGGCCTCGATCGGGGTTTGGGTGATGTTCGCGCCGCTGCTGTTCTGGACCACCAGCGCCGGAGCCTACGCGACCGACACGTTGGCCGGCATGCTGATCGTCGCGTTCGCGGTGATGATCCCGCCAACGCCGGGTATCAGCCGGCGTGCCCTTGCCGCCGATGACGACCGTCCGCTCGGCTGGAGCTATTCGCCCTCGCTCTTCACCCAGCGCATTCCCATAATCGGCCTCGCCTTTGTCGGCCTGTTCGTCTCGCGTTATCTCGCCGCCTATCAGCTTGGCCATATCGATGGCCTTTGGGAACCGTTCTTTGGCCCGGGCGAAACGGCAATGGCAGCGAGGCGGTGGTCACCCCTGGGTCTCCAAGGATTTTCCGATCGCCGATGCCGGGCTGGGCGCCTTCGCCTATGCGCTGGATATCCTCGCCGGCGCGATCGGTGACCGCCGCCGCTGGCGCACCATGCCGTGGATGGTGCTTTTGTTCGGCCTGCTGGTCGTCCCGCTCGGCGTGGTCAGCGTCAGCTTCATCATCATCCAACCACCGCTCATCGGGGCGCTGTGCACGCTCTGCATCGTCCAGGCTGCCGTCGCGGTCGTGCTCATCCCCTATTCGGTCGACGAGGTGCTGGCGAGCTGCCAGTATCTCTGGCGTGCGAAACAGGCGGGAGAGCCGTTCTGGCGGACATTCTGGTGCGGAGGCCCGGCACTTTCGGAGGACCAGACGCCGACGCCCGACCTCGACCGGCCGCTGTCGGCAGTGGCGCGGGACTTCGTCACCGGCGGGGTGAACTTCCCGTGGACCCTTGTTGCCAGCACGCTCGCCGGTGCCCTGCTGATGATCACGCCGCTCGCCTTCGGCACAAGCCCGCCGCTCTATTTCAGCGACCATGTGATCGGCTGCCTGGTCATCATGGTCGCCGTCACCGCGATGGCCGAGGTGGCGCGAGCCGTCCGCTTTCTGAACATCGCGCTCGGCGCCTGGATCGCCCTCTCTCCGTTCATCCTCGCCGGCGGTGCGGCGGCAAGCCTCGCCAATCTGGCGATCGGAGCGCTGCTGGTCGGGCTCAGCCTGCCGCGCGGCACACGCAGCGCTGCGCATTATGGCGGCTGGGACAGGGCCATCGTCTGAGGATGTTCAGCGGCTTAATGCTTTGTTTCCCCAGAGATGCGGCCGGACGTAGGCGATCAAGGCCCTGCCGCACAGCGTAAGCGTTGACGACCGCCGTCAGCAATGGCGAGCTGCAGCGACAAGCGCTTATCCCTGCCATATGCTCTCCCAGCGCAGATCGTCCATCGTGCGCGAAATGTCTTCGCGCAGGATCGACACCATCTCGTCGATCTGCTCGCGCGTGATGATCAGCGGCGGCGACATCACGCACATGTTGATCAGTGGCCGGACCAGCAGGCCGAGTTCGTGGCAGCGCGCGTCGATCCCGGTCGACAGTTCGATCCCCCTCGCTTATGACTCTGAAGCTCCGCTGGTGATGGCCGACTGAATAATTTTCAGTGCAGCAACGCGCCCGGCGACGATTGCACCCTCGACGTAGCCCGGAAATGATGGCGACAGCTCCGACGAGGCGAAATGGATCGGCGACGCACCCGCACGGATAATGCGTTCGGCATCAGTTGCCGTCGCATCGACGATCAGATCGCTGTAGCCGCCGCCGCTCCAGCGATCGTCCGTCCAGTCGCGATAGCTGAGATCTGAGAAGCCGGCCGCCTCGGCGCCGAGTGCTTCCTCCAGTTTTGATGTCACCTTGGCGCGCAGTGCCGCCTCGCCCAGTTCGTGCCAGCGCCGGGCCAGCGGCCCGCCGATGAAGACGACAAGCGCTGGATGAGCGTCGTCATTGCTGGCGTCGCAGGCAAAAAGCCCGTGCGGGTCGCGCCACATCACCATGCCGCTCAAGCCCCTGTCTCGCCAGAAGGCCCTGGGATAACGTGCCAGCATCTTGATCACCGCGCCGCTTTGCCAGACGCCGAGCGCTCCTGCCAGCGCAGCCGGTAGCAGCGGCACGAACTCCACTTTCGAGGCCATCATCGGCGGGACCGCGACCAGCACCGTCCGTGCCTCGATTGAGCCTGCAGCCGAGACGACGCGAACCCCTTCCGGTCCGTGTTCTATGCTTTTGATCGGCGTGCTTAGCCGCAGGCGATCGCCGAGGTCCAGGGCCAGATCGTCCGCCAGCGAATACATGGTTTGGCGCACGAAATACTGCAGTTCCGACACCTCGTTGGTGATACGGCGATCATTGTCGATGACATACCACAGCGGCAGCCTTTCCATCGCCAGGCACCAGAGGCCCTCGATCAGCGAATGAAAGGCCGCCTTGGCTTCGCTGGGATCGTTCTGGCGATCGAGCCATGCTGCCATGGTCAAACCGGCAATGGCTGGGTCGTCGGGTGCAATCGCGTTCATCCGCTCCCGTATTCGCATCGCGGCGCCATACGTGCGCGCGGCTTGCGCCTCGCTCATCCGTGGCTGGGTGATGAATTCGCCGGTGAAATGCGTCTTGACCAGCGTCTTACCGCGCGCGCGCACCAGCGCCATCACTTCCGGCATGTCATCGCACAGGAACTGGCCGCCGCTGTCGATGCGCTCGCCAAGTCTGTTCGGCATGGCTTCGACGCGTCCGCCGACGCGGTCGCGGGCTTCGAGCAGCACGAAATCGACGCCGGCCTTCTTCAGCTCAAGCGCCGCCGAAAGGCCGGTGAAGCCGGCGCCGACGACGACCACATCGGCTCGTTCGATCTCGGAGTTCAACAGCCGGCCTTGATCTTCTCGAATTGCGCGATCATCCGCTGTTTGAGCTCCGGCGCCACCGGCTGAGGATGGGAGCCGGGGTCCTCGTAACGGGACTGGTCAAACAAAACGAGGTCCTTGTCCGGCCCCAGCGCCGCAGCCGAAGCCACCAGCGCTCTCAGAGGTCGCGTCAATGTCTTCATTGCTGTTCCATCCTCTTTTGATTGTTCACGCCGGCTTGGCAGCGCTGGCTGCAGATTTCGGATAGTGCTTGGGGAATGCCGCCGACAGGAATTCGTTCGCGGCCTGCAGCGCCGTCTCGCGTGTGGTGTCTTCGGTGCCCATCATCAAACGCAGCCACAGACCATCCAGCATGGCGCTGAGTGCCAGCGCCATAACTTGTGGCTCATAGGCATAGCCGCCGCTCCGCTGGAGCGCCGCGCAAAGATCGATGAAGATGTGCTGGTAGATGGCATCACGTGCGCTGCTCAGGGCCTGATATTTCGGCCGCGATTTGGCCTCGCCCCAGAAGGCACACCAGGCAGCCAGCTTGCGCTTGTTGCAGATCGAGCGATCGAAATCAGCCGCGACCAATGCCTGCAACTGGCGGGCAGGGTCATCTCCGGCCTTTTGCAAGGCGCTGCGCCAATGCGCCGAATACTCGTCATACATGTATTGCAAAGTGGCGACGAGCAGCTTCTCCTTGCTCTCGAAATGGAAATTGACGATGCCGCGCGATAGGCCGGCGCCGTCTGCGACGTCGGCCATCGTCGTCTCCGAAAAGCCGCGCTTGGCCAGTGAATCGATTGTCGCTTCGATCAGTTGAAGCTGCCTTGTCTCCTTCGACGCCTTGCGGCCGCGCTTTTCGGAGTCGCTTTTTCGCGCCGGTTCGAGGAAGGCTTCGCGCGCCTCTGTCGTCTTCATCGGGTGATGGTCTCCAGCGGTGATGGTCTCCAGCATCGCCGGCTAGCCGACCGGCTTTCGGCCCCGAAGATCAGTGGAACGGTGCTTACCACTGTCAAGCAACTTCTGCATGGCTGCCAAGTTCCAATGTTCACGTCGAGATAGGGATCCTTGGAGAAACCGAGGTCGAAGGCACCGTCGGCGAAAGGTAGCGACCCGGCGATGCGTGGACCAGATTTGCCCCCGAGCCCTCTGCAGCGGACCTCTGGGTCGAGATCTATGCCATGCGCGAGCTGCAGTACCAGAAGCCGATGAAGCGTGCCAAACTGGTGCCGCGGCCGTTCGTCAGCCTTGATCGCCGCACCGCCAGCCCGCCTGCGGATTTCTGAGCATGTCCGACGAAGCCGAACGTCATGAGGACGACGCCGAAGCCGCCGAACAGTGGCAGCTGATCAACACGCCGCTCGGCGAAAAATGGTCGGGCCGCACCCGCTATGCCGCGGCCATGTTCTTCTACAAACGCGGCGAGATGAATGCCGAGACGCTCGAGGTCTACCGCATTTGCGCGCGGCTGGATTCGACGGATCCGCTACCGATCATCCGCGATCGCCGCGTCGGTCAGGACTGGCTGAAGCGCATGGGTTTCGAATAACTCGCCCAGGGGCGTGTTGAGATTCAGGTCAGGCCGAGTCGAAAATTGTGGTTTCGAGAACCGGAGCGGCGCGTACTTTGGGTGCCCTAGCCAATGGTCTTTTCCAGCATGCCGAGCCAATTGCGATAGGCGATCTTCTCGATCAGCGCGCGCCCGAAGCCGCGTGCCGCGAACGCGTCGAGCAGTCTTGGCAGGCCAGCAACGTCGCCTATCACGGCCGGGATCATGGCGCCGTCGAAATCCGAGCCCAGGCCGACGCCGTCTTCGCCCAATGCCTGCAGCAGCGAGTCGACATGGCGCACCATGATGTCGAGGCTGGTGTCGGCGTTCATCCTGCCGTCCTCACGCAGGAACCCGGTGGCGAAGTTCAGCCCGACCATGCCGCCCGAATCGCGGATCGCGCCGAGCTGCCATTCGGTGAGGTTGCGCGAATGGCCGCAGATCGCGTGCACGTTGGAATGGGTCGCGACCAGCGGTGCGTCGCTGATCTCGACGACGTCACGGAAACCTTTTTCGTTGAGATGCGAAAGATCGATCATGATCTTCAGCTGGTTGCAGGCTTTCACCAGCGCCTTACCGGCATCGGTCAGCCCCGGCCCTGTATCGGGCGACGACGGGAAGCGGAACGGCACGCCGTGGCCGAAGGCATTGGGACGGCTCCAGACGATGCCGAGCGAGCGCAGGCCGGCTGCGTGGAGAACGTCGAGCAGGGTGAGCTCTGGGTCGATCGCCTCGACCCCTTCGATATGGAACACCGCCGCAATCGAGCCTTGCGCCATCGCCTTCCTCACATCGCCGGCGCTGCGGCAGATAGTAAGGGCCGAAGCCCGCTCCAGCCTGAACAGGATCGAGGCCATCGCTACCGTCGAGTTGAGCGCATCGGCGCGCGGGATCTCGGGTGGCAAGGGCTCGCTGTCGCTCGGCGCCAGCGGCACCGCGCCGCGTTTGGATTTCTCGACAGGCGGCGGGAAGATCGCGAACATGCCGCCGGCAAACCCGCCTTTCTTCGCGCGCGGCAGGTCGATATGGCCACCCGGCGTCCCCTCGACGAACAGCTTTTCGACGTCCGCATCCTTCGACTGGTAGAGCCTGAGCAGCGTGTCGTTGTGGCCGTCGAAGACGGGAACGAGATCGGATTCGGTCATGGAGGGCCATTCGGTTGACGTGATCGGACCGCGGACGGCGAGCCGGCTGCTGGCAATACTTAGGCAAGGTTGGCGCTCTGCGCAAATCCCGTATGTTTGCCCCTTGCGTTTGTACGCCCCCAATAGCCAAAGCGGCACGCGGTAAAGCCGCGCACCCCTTCTTTCGACATTCGTCGAGGCTGTGCCTTACCGCTTCAGCACGTCCGCCCATTCCGGATGGCGGCGGAACTGAGCATTGGCGAACGGGCAAAGCGGGATGATCGTCTTGCCCACCGCACGTGCATCCTCGACGGCACGGCTGACCAGGCGAAGCCCCGCGCCCTGGCCGCGAAATGCATCCGGCACTTCGGTATGGTCGATGATGATCTGGTGCTCACCGATCTTGGTGAAGGTCATCTCCGCCTCGGCGCCGCCCGGCCCACGCAGGAAGTAGCGGCCCTTCGAGCCGCGGTCCTCCAGTTCAATCTCCGGCAATAGGTCAGACATGGCTTGCGGTCCTTTCATCCGACGCCACGGCGAACAACCGCCGCGCCGCCTCGATCTCGCTCGGCCGCACCTCATGGCCGCCGTCATGCCACTCGACTGTGACATCGGCGCCATCGGCGCGCAAATAGGCTTCGAGGCGCGCCGTCAAATCAGGCGGACAGATCGGGTCCCGCCTGCCGGCGGTGACCAGGATGCGGCTGCCGCAAAGGCTGCCCTTGACCTTCGGTTCGAACGGGATCAGCGGATGCATCAGCACCGTTGCGTCGAACAGCGACGGTTCGGTAAACAGCACCGAGGCCAGGATGTTGGCGCCGTTGGAGTAACCGAGGCCGAGCACCGAAGATGGCCTTGCCGCCTCGACATGCGCCTTGACGAAGCCGGCCATCTTGTCCGTCGCTCGCGTGAGGTCGCCCATGTCGTAAACGCCCTCGCCGGTACGGCGGAAGAAGCGTGCGGCGCCTTGTTCTGAGACATCGCCGCGCGGAGCGACGATCGTCGCTTGGGGCGCGAGATCGCGTCCAAGCGACAGAAGCTGGGCCTCGTCGCCACCGGTGCCGTGGAAGACGAAGAGCAACGGTCCGCCCGGCGAACCGGGCAGCACTTTGTGAATATATGAATCCTTGCTCATGACCTTGCCCTCAGTCTTCCAGTTTCTGCAGATGCTGCTCGAGATAGGGTCGCAAATGCTGGTGTTGCGACGGCAGTTTCAGCGCCTCGCCAAGGTGGGCGGTATCCTCGTCGCGGTCGAAGCCCGGCTCGTTGGTGGCGACTTCGAACAGCACGCCGCCCGGTGTGCGGAAGTAGATCGCCCAGAAATAATCGCGGTCGATCACTGGCGTCACCTGATAACCTGTATCGACCAGCGCCTTGCGCACTTCGAGCTGCTTGGCGCGGTTCTCGACGGCGAAAGCGACATGGTGGACCGAGCCAGCGCCGAGATTGGCGAAGCCGGCCCCCGGCAGCGATTCGATATCGACGACGTCGGCGCCGTTGCCGCTCTTCACCGCCAGCCGCCTGACGTTGCCGGACTTGTCGAGCTCCTCATAACCCATGAATTTCAGCAGCTCTTCGGTGGCGCCGCCATCTTTCAGCCTAAGCGACACCGAGTGAAAGCCGCGGATCGCCTCGTCGGTGGGAATGCCACCCTTGGCCCATGGCACACGGCTGTCCGCTTTGTCCTCGACCAGCGCAAACCCGTCGCCGTCGGGACCGGCGAACGCAAGACGCTTCTCGCCGAACGTCTCCTCGCGGGACAGCCCGGTGACACCTTGCTCGGCAAACCGTTTCTCCCAATAGCCGAGCGTGCCCTCGGGCACCGAGTAAGCGGTGGTGCCGACTTCGCCGACTCCATGGCGGCCTTTGCCGATGTTCGGGAACGGGAAATAGGTCATCACCGAGCCGGGCGTGCCGACCTCGTCGCCGTAATAGAGGTGATAGACATCGGGTGCATCGAAATTGACCGTTTTCTTGACCCGGCGCAGGCCGAGTGTACCGGTGAAGAATTCGTTGTTCTGGCGTGCATTGCTGGCCATCGAGGTGACGTGATGCAGGCCCTTGACCTGGTCGAGCATGTTTCTGCTCCTTCCCTTGTGTGTGGTGGTGCGGCTCTTGCCGCTGTCCACGCAAATATGAGGATCCGCCTCCTGGCCGCAAAGGCGGCAAATACAGAATGGACTGTGCTGTTAAAGTGAACGATCAAGCAGGTTTTGTTCACCATTCGGCGAACCGGACCGGCTTGCATACTCGCCGAAATTGCGCTCCATGAATGACGCATGTAGCCAGCGTGAGGATACCGCGGTTGACGGGAAAACGCCCCAACATTCTCCTGATCACCTGCGACCAATGGCAAGGCGACTGCCTGTCAGCCGCTGGCCACAAGGTGGTAAGGACGCCGAATGCCGACGCGCTGGCTGCCGAGGGCGTTCTGTTCCCGAAGCACTATGGCGGCGCCGCACCTTGCTCGCCGGCGCGCGCCTGCCTCTACACCGGCCTCTACCAGATGAACAATCGTGTTTGCCGCAACGGCACACCGCTCGATGCCCGCCACGGCAACATAGCGCTCTGGGCGCGCGCCCTTGGCTATGATCCGACGCTGTTCGGTTATACCGACATGGCGCGCGACCCGCGCACGCTGGCGCCTGGCGACCCGCAGCTGAAGAGCTATGAAGGCGTGCTGCCCGGCTTCACCGTGCGCCAGCTTCTGCCCGAGCACCAGAAGCCCTGGCTGTCATGGCTCAAGGCGCGCGGCGTCGATGCCGGCGCCGGCTCCCCCGCCATTCACCGCCCGGTGGGCGAAATCCTGGAAAACGACGGCGGGGTCAGCAACGCTCCGCCAATCTATTCGAACGACGAGACGCCGTCGGCCTTCCTGGCCGGCGAATTCATCCGCTGGCTCGGCGAGCAGGAGCACGATACGCCGTGGTTCGCGCACCTTTCCTTCATCAGCCCCCACCCGCCCTTCATCGTGCCGGCGCCTTACAACACCATGTACGATCCGGCCATCGGTCCAGCTTTTGACCGCGCCAAAAGCTGGCAGGCCGAAGCAGCAAGCCACCCCTACCTCGCCTTTGAATTTGACCGGCACGAACGGTCGAAATTCCGCCCCGGCTCGGAGGGCAAGGTGCGCGACTGGGGCGACGATAATTTTCGCCGCATCCGGGCGCTCTATTACGGCATGATCTCGGAGGTCGACGCGCAGCTTGGCCGTGTCTGGCAAGCGGTCAAGGCGGCCGATGCATGGGACGACACCGTCATCGTGCTGACCTCCGACCACGCCGAGATGATGGGCGATCATTTCATGCTGGGCAAAGGCGGCTTCTTCGACGGCAGCTTCCATATTCCGCTGATCATTCGCGATCCGCGCCGCCGCAAGGCTGTCGGCAGCAGCGTCGACCGCTTCACCGAGGCGGTGGATTTGGCGCCGACCTTGCTCGATCTCACTAGGCTCGAGCTCACTGGCGGCGAAGTGCTGCCGCATCTCGACGGCCGCTCGCTGGCGCCTTTCCTGGACGCAACGGAGCCGGACAATTGGCGCGATGCGGCGCATTGGGAGTTCGATTTCCGCTCGATCGCGGATGGTGATGCCGAACGGTATTTCGGCATCGGTCCGCGTCAGTGCAATCTCGCCGTCGTCCGCACGCAAAAGTTTAAATATGTGCATTTCGGCGGCGGCCTGCCGCCCTTGTTCTTCGACCTGGAAAAGGATGCCGGCGAGCTGACCAACGTCGCTGATGATCCAGCCTATCTGCCGGCGCGGTTGGAATTTGCCGAGAAGTTGCTCACCTGGCGGGCCGAGCATCTCGACCAGTCTCTGGCGCTCGCCGAATTAACGGACGATGGCGTTGCCGGCCATGTCGCCGGCTTTCCCTCGATATAAGTAAAGCCCGCGCCGTTGCCGGCGCGGGCTTCTCTGTCGGCCTGTGTGCAGCTTAGCGCATCATCATACGCTGTTTGTCGCGATTTTGCGCATAGGTGGCCTTGTCGTAGGGGGCCTGCGCCTCGAGCTGCTCCTTGGTGAAGTTCGTGTAGAGATAGCGCTTGCCGTTCTTGTCGGTCATGAATTTCAGGTTGTCCATGCCAACCGCCACTTCCTTCGAACCGATGCCTAGGAAGCCGCCGACATCGATGATGATCGCGTCGACCTTCTTGTCGCCGCCCAGCACGATATCGCCGATCTTGCCGACGTTGACATCGTTGGCGCCGTAAACGGTTGTTCCAACCAGATCCTCAGCCCGGATTTCGCCCATCGGCATTTCGGTTAGCGTCGACTTGTCGATCGACCCGGTCTTGGTCTGGTCGGCCGTGGAATTAGCCGGAGGCGCCGCTGCCGGAGCGTTTTGAGCCGTCTTGCTGGTCGTCTCGGTGGTTTTGGTCGTCGCGGTGTTGCTGGCCGTCACGGTAGGCGTGACGGTGGCGGGCGCAGTAGCCGCGGCAGTGGTTGCCGGGGCCGGATCATAGGCCTTGCGGTTGAAGTCCGGCTGCGCCTGCAGCTCTTCCTTGGTCGTTTGCGCGACCAGCCAGCGATCGCCGTTCCTCTCGGCCCACTGCGCCTTGTCGAAATCATACGCGACGTTCTTTTCGCCGATGCCGAGGAAGCCGCCGACACCGATGATCAGCGATTGCGCCTTGGCTTCCTTGTTGATGACGATGTCGTTCACGTCACCGATGTTCTGGGCGTCGTCGCCGGTGCCGTTATAGACGGTCTCGCCGATGATATTGGTGGCGAGATTGCCTTCGGCGCGCTTCACTGGCTCAGCCGGCGCGGCAGGCGCAGGGGTTGTATTTTGCGCGCTGGTGGAAGGGGCGGCAGGCACCGCATTATCGGCCGAAGCTGGTGGCGGAGGCGGATCGTAAGGTCTCCGGTCGAAATCCGGCTGAGCCGTCAACTCATCCTTCGTCGTTTGCGCTATCAGCCAACGGTCGCCATTTCTTTCGGCCCATTGCATCTTCTTGTAGTCGAAAGTGACGTTCTTGGTTCCTATGCCAAGAAAACCGCCAACGCCGATGACGACGGATTTTACCTCGCCGCGCTCGTCGAAGACGATATCGCTGATTTTGCCGATATTCTGGGCATCATCGCCGGTGCCATTATAGACGGATTCGCCGATGATGTTGGTGGCAAGGCTGCCCTCGGCACGTATCGCCGGAGCGGTATCCTCGGCGGCGGGTGGTTGCGCCGGCGCCGGGGTCGTCGCCGATTGCGCAAATGCACCCGTCGCAATCAATGTTGCGACTGCTGTCGTGGTTAAAAGGGTGCGGATCATCTCAGTGTCTCCTCGTCGGATTTCGTGCACGCCCTGCCCGCCTGGCGTCACTGCGGGCGCAGCGTCTTCTGCATGTTCACAACGTTGTGACCACACTGTTGTTCCGAAAAAAGCCGTGGTGCACCCGGTGCGATGTCAATGGTTCTCGGATTCGCCGCGCTGGTCGAAAGGAACATTTTCCCGGCCGCCCCGTTCCACTCCCGGCTGGGGCCCCGTCCCGGCCTGATAGGTGCTGTAAAATGGAACGGCCATGCGGTTTGCAGCGGTGCTGAACAAGGACGGGGGCACCCTGCGCACCATCGATCTTGAGGCCTTCGCCAGTCGGATGCGCAGCACGCTTGAGACTGCCGGCCACTCGATCGATATCGAAATCGTCGCCGGCAAGGATATCGTTGCCACGCTGGACGGCGTAGCTTCCAGGCGCGGCATCGACGTCGTGCTGGCTGGCGGCGGCGACGGAACCATTTCGGCCGCGGCAGCCCGTTTGATGAATGGGGAGAAGGCGCTGGCAATTCTGCCGGCTGGCACAATGAACCTTTTTGCGCGCGGCCTCGGTATTCCGCAGACCCTCGATGCGGCACTGAAATCGTTTGCCGACGGCGAGGTGATGGCGATTGACGTTGCAACAGCCAACGGCCGGCCTTTCGTACATCAATTCTCGATCGGCATGCACGCCAGGATGGTGCAACTGCGCCAGAAGATGGAATTCGGCTCGCGGCTGGGGAAGATGCGCGCCTCGGTGCGAGCCGCTTGGGCAACGATCAACAATCCACCGGCGATGAACGTAACGCTGACGATCGGCGAGGCCGAGATCAGAACCCGGATCACCGGCATCGGCATCACCAACAATCTGTTCGGCGAGGGCCACCTGCCCTATGCCGATGATCCTGCAGGCGGCGTGCTGGGCATCTATGTCACCGTGGCACGGCGGCGCGGCGAATTGATCCGGTTCCTCTTTGACGTCGCCCGTGGGAAATGGCGCGGCAACGAACATGTCGAAATCCATCAGGCAAACCGCGCCGTTTTGAAAATCCATTCGACGAACAGGAAAGTTCAGGCCGTCATGGACGGCGAACTGGTAAAGCTCGATCGCGAGACGACCGTCGAAATCCATCCGCGCGCGTTGAATGTTCTCGTCCCGGCGCGTGCCGCCGAGGCAAAGGTTGCCTGACGTGGGATGCGTGATGTGGGTTGCGTGATGCGAGCTGGCACGGGCGATGGAAAGAGCCTAGCCGCTGGGGGTGTTGCCCTGTTCGGTCTTCGGCGTCTCGATCATCCAGCCGTAGATTTCGGCGACGCCCCAGGCGATAAAAGCCAGCAACAGCGCGGCGATCAGGATACGAAGGACATGCCGGCCCCGCCCCCCTTGACGGGCTTTGTTTTCAGGAATGGTTTTTGGCATTGTCTGGCTCCATATTTGGCGCCGGCAGGCATGACTAGCGGGGCGTTGGCTGGTAACGGTCCCCCGCTGCGAAAGTTCCGGCTCTGCAAGGCGGCAAACCGGCCGGTTGGCCTGACCAATCAGCGGAGCCGGCCACCGGGGGCATAGTGGACGACAATAGCCAGAACACGCCGGGCCTGCCGGCCGATATTCGCCGTGTGGTGGGCGCCGCGGACCGTCTTGCCGTGCTGCACGGCCTCGACGCGCTGGACAGGGCTGCCGACCCTGATTTCGATCGTATCGGCGGTCTTGCCGCTTCGGCGATGCAAACGCCTGTCGCACTGATCACGCTGGTCGACGCCGAGCGGCAGTGGTTCAAGTCCTGTATCGGCCTCGACGAGACCGAAACCGCAACCGAGACATCGTTCTGCGCCTATACCATCGCAGCCGGCAACGTGCCGATGGTGGTGGCCGACGCGGCTGCGGATCTGCGGTTCAAAGCCAATCCGCTGGTCACCGGCGAGCATCATATCCGCTTTTACGCAGGCGTGCCGATCGTAATCGACGGCGCGCTGATCGGCACGCTGTGCGTGCTCGACCGGAAGCCGCACGCACGTCCCTCCTCTGTCCAACTCGACCAGCTGTCGGCGCTGGCTGGCCTCGCCGCCAGCCTGTTCACGCTGAAGGATGCAACACGTAGCGCGGCGATAGCCAAGGCCGCACTGGTTCGAGAGGAAAAGCGGCGCGCTATCGCACTCGACGCGGCTTCGCTTGCCAGCTGGGCATGGGATATCCGCAGCGACATGATCGACTGCGATGTCCTGCTGTCTGAATTGTTCAACCTGCCGAAGTCGAACCGGCTGAGGGCGCGCGACATCCTGACCGCCATCGACCCGCGCGACGTTCACCAGACCGAAACACGCTTTCGCGACGCGCTGACCGGCAGCGACGATTATTTTGGCGAATACCGTGTCAAAGGCCTCGATCCGCCGCGATGGATCGCAACGCGCGGCCGCGTCATAGAGCGCGACGGCGAGGGCAAGCCGACGCTGATCTTCGGCGTCAATTACGACATCACCGAACGCAAGCTTGGCGACGAACGTCAACGACTGTTGCTGCGCGAGCTCAATCACCGCGTCAAGAACACTTTGGCAACCGTACAGGCGCTGGCGACGCAGACCGTTCGCCATGCCCGCCAGCCAAGCGAATTCCTCGAAGCCTTCGGCGCCAGGCTGCAGGCACTGGGCGTTGCGCACAGCCTGCTGTCGGACCGCGAGTGGCGCGGCATCGGCATCCGCGAGCTGGTGCAGATCGAGGTAAAGCCGTTCCAAGCCGCCGGACAATCGCGGATGGCGATCTCCGGCGCCGATGTCCTGCTCTCACCCGACCAGGCAGTCGGGCTCGGACTGATCCTGCATGAACTGGCAAGCAACGCACTGCAATACGGGTCGCTCTCGGTTTCCTCCGGAAAGGTCGATCTCGATTGGAAGGTACAAGGCGGGAAGGGTGCACGGCGTCTGTTGCTGGCCTGGCGCGAAAGCGGCGGCCCACGCGTTGCGCCGCCCGAACGCCATGGCTTCGGCTCGATCCTGATCCGCCGCAGCCTGGCCAAGGTCATTTCCAGCGAGGTGACCCACGAATTCCGGCCGGATGGCGTGGTTGCCGAAATATCGATTCCGCTCGATTTGTGACGCCAGCATTTTGCGACCGGGCGCCAGAATCGTTTGCCCCGAACTATCCCTCCGAACTATCCCGTTTGCCGGTATCCGGATCATCCGAGCCGCGCTTCACGTTCTCGCGGTAGATGGCGTAGGCAGCGAGTGCTATCGCCGGGCCGAGAATGGCGCCCAACCCGCCCTTCGCCAGGCCACCTTTGCCCTTGAGCAGCGCCGGCAGCACGGCGAGTGCCGCAGTGATGCCGATAGCCTTCATGTCGGCGTTGCGTCGCTTCGCCCGGCGCCTGGCGCGCGAGCCGGCCGATATCCGGTAAACGAGCAAGATGAGACCGGCGATTGCCAGAAAGCCGATCCCGAAGCTCAGGGAAGCTGCCATCGGCCCATAGCGGGCCACCGCCCAGATATAGGCCGCCCCGACGAGAAAGCCGAGGCCGCACAGCGCCGCGAGCGCTGCGACCGAATAGACAATCGCAGCGACGCGCGCGCGTTGCACCGCTGCAATGGTTTCGCCCGAGGCGATGCCCGAGATCAGCGATGCAAGCATTCCCATGCGTGCAGAACTAGCGGCGCGCGAGAAGCGCGAAGAGGAATCCGACGCCTGCGGCGATCGCCAGCGAAGTCACCGGCTTTTCGCGCATATGGGCTATCATCTGCGCCTCGATGTCCCTGGCGTTGCTGCGCAGGCTGTCGAAGGCCGCCTCGCCCTGGGTTCGCAACTGCTCGACGCTTTCGGCGGCGGCTCGCCTTGCAGCTCCATAGCCATGTTCGCCAGTTTTGGCCAACAGCTTGGTAAGTTGGTCGATGTCGGCCTTCAGTTGTGCGATGTCGGCCTCAATATCGGAATTCGTGCGGGCTTCGTTCGCGGCCTTTCCTGTGGCAGTCGCCATTGCTTCACTCTCCATGCTTTTTGCTCGGTCGAAACGCCCGACAGACCCCAAGGTTCCGGCACGAACCTCTTCTAACCCTATCTCCGGCAGCGCGCGTTGCAAATGCCTTGCATGGGCCGGGGCCGACGCATCCGCGCCAGCGCGTTTTTTTTAAATGACAGCATGCCAAATAACCATCATGACTTCCCCGTTTCACGATAGAGACGCGTTTGAGGAGATATTGCTGCGTGCGCCCATCGCTTGACGGTTTGCGGATTCTTATCCTGGAAGATGAGTTCCTGATTGCCATGGATATCGAGCAGCTTTGCCGCGACTACGGCGCGCTGGATGTGGTCATCGCCCGTGATCTGACCGAGATCGAACAGCAAGACATTGCCGCGCAGTTCGATGTGGCCATCGTCGACCTCATGCTGAGCGGCGTTTCGACGCTCCAATTTGCTTCGCGGCTGCGTGAAGCGGGCATCCCGTTCGTGTTCGCCTCGGGCTATTCGGATACCGACGAGATCAAGAAAACTTTTCCCGGCGTCAGGCTGGTCACCAAGCCCTATTCGGGAGACGATCTCGTTGAGGCAGTGGTAACGGCCTGCAGGCGCACGCCGCTTCGCTGAGGCGCGGAGCGGTTCGAACACGCCCGCGCTTCACGCAGCCGTCGATCCCGTTACCTGAGCCGAAATTGCGTCCGGGCCATATTCGTCTTCACCGGAGATCTTCAGGATTTCCTGCAGCCGTGTGCGGGCGCGGCTGACGCGGCTCTTGATCGTTCCGACGGCGCAGCCGCAGATCTCGGCCGCTTCCTCGTAGGAGAAGCCCGACGCGCCGATGAGGATAATGGCTTCGCGCTGGTCTTCGGGCAGCAACTCGAGCGCGCCCCGAAAGTCCTCGAGGTCAAGCTGGCCGTGCTGGGCCGGATGAACAGCAAGCCTGGCCGTCATGACGCCATCGCTGTCCTGCACCTCGCGGCCACGCTTGCGCATCTGCGAATAGAATTCGTTGCGCAAGATTGTGAACAGCCATGCCTTCAGATTGGTGCCGGGCTGGAAGCTTTCATGCTTGTCCCAGGCCTTGACCAACGTTTCCTGCACCAGGTCGTCAGCCTTGTCGGCGTTTTGCGTCAGCGACACGGCAAAAGCCCGCAGGCTCGGGATCGAGCCGAGCAAGTCGGTCTTGAAGCCCTGGGAGACGGCCGCCATGCCTCAGTCCTTCTTTTGTACAGGTTCGGCCTTTTCCAACTGGCTGAGCAGTTGGGCGAAGCGATCCGGCACATTGTCGGAGACCAGCTCGTCGTAGTATTGTTTGAGTTTGCGGCCGATTTCCGAATTCGGCCCAAGCGGGTCGCGGGAAGCAGCCCGGCGCCCGTTGCCCACGCCAGCCGTGGTAGCTTTCGTCATGTTCTTCATTTCGCCCTTTGTCCCAGCCTTGAGCCGCCCTTCAACACATAACGCACGGCAAGCGGCAGCCTCGTCTGGTTGCCCAACCCCGCCCTAAACGCCAGCCCCCATACTTAGTTCCGCATGACCGGAACTTTTTCGCGCAACCCGCGTTTCTAACTTTGGGCTTGCGAACCGTTTTTAGCTATAACATGAACATGCAATCACGTCATATGAGGGAGACGTCCGATATGAGCCTATCAGCAACCATCGCTCCGCACCTGCCGTTCCTGCGCCGCTTCTCGCGCGCCGTATCCGGATCGCAGGAGAGCGGCGACGCGTTGGTCGCCGCAATGCTCGAGGCCATCATTGCCGATGTCGATATCTTTCCGAACGCATCGAACGACCGCATCGCGCTCTACAAGGTCTTTGCCAAGCTCTTCACCTCGGTGGCCATTCGCGTTCCGCAGGAGCATGCCCAGTCGGCATGGGAACAGCGCGCCGCGGCCAATCTGAATGCAATTGCGCCTCGTCCCCGCCAAGCCTTTCTGCTGGTCGCGGTCGAAGGCTTCAGCGAAGACGAGGCGGCGGAGATTCTCGACGTCGACGAACAGGAATTCTCCGAACTCCTCGCGCAGGCGAGCAACGAGATCTCCCGTCAGGTGGCAACCGACGTGCTGATCATCGAGGATGAGCCGCTGATCGCCATGGATATCGAAGAAATGGTCGAAAGCCTCGGCCACCGCGTCGTCGGAACGGCGCGCACCCATGCCGAGGCGGTGGCGATGTTCGGCAAGGCGAGGCCAAAGATGGTGCTTGCCGATATTCAGCTCGCCGACGGCAGTTCGGGCATCGCGGCCGTCAATGAGATCCTGTCGTCGACCTCGGTGCCGGTGATCTTCATCACCGCCTTTCCCGAGCGCCTGCTCACCGGCGAGCGGCCGGAACCGGCTTTCCTCGTCACCAAGCCGTTCAATCCGGACATGGTCAAGGCGCTTATCAGCCAGGCCCTGTTTTTTGACCGGCACGCGAAAGCCGCGGCATGAAACAGCCGGCGGCCGAGCTGCCGCCGGGATAGCCGCTCCCTCGGATCAGATGGGCGTGATGCCGGCTCAACTCACTGCCAACCAACTGGGGCAATCAACTGGACCTTTTTCAGACACCGCGGCAATTCGGGCCCTGAAGATTTTCGGCATCGTCTTTTTCGGAAAATGGTGGAACAAACGGAGGCGAATCACGTTTTCACCGCAGCATTGGAAGGAGATCGATCATGCTTTACTGGGCGCTCGTATTTCTCGTCGTGGCGATTATCGCCGGTGCGCTTGGTTTCGGCGGCATCGCTGGTACCTCGGCCGGCATAGCACAGATATTGTTCTTCATCTTTCTCGCCTTCCTGATCATATCGCTTATTGCCGGCCTGATCAGACGAGCGTGAATGCCAAGCGGCCATTCGAGCGAACACTGGAAGCCGCACCCCTCAAACGGTTTCCAGCCACCGCCGGGCAGTGTCCTCCAACGGGATGCCGCTCGGCGGACCGCTTTTTAAGGCTTGATACGAGGCTCCTCCTTTTGGAACCCATTCTTCCGCGAGCCGTTCAGCCCGACATGGGTTGAGCAAATTGACCGATGCGTTCCAGAGTCGGAAAAATGAAAGACCGCGGCCAGAGTGATGAGATCATCGCTTTGCATCCCGCCGAAAGCGGGATGCAGCTTGGCCGGGCCCTTCTCCATGCACTGCACAATGCCGGGATTTCCGTCCTGTACCAGGATCGCGAGATGAAGACGGTGTGGGCGCGCAACATGCGCGCCCCATGGACTTCCGATGCCTCCGACAACAACGGCATCTTGCCGTCGGCGCAGGCCGAGCGTATCGGCGCCGCCAAGCACGACGTCATCGTCTCCGGCAATCCTCAACATCTCGAACTCAGCGTGCCGGCCGATGACGGCGCCCGCTGGTTTCAGGTGTGGATAGACGCCGACCGCAGCGAGACCGGCGCGGTGCAGGGCGTCGTGACCACCATGGTCGAAACAACCGAGCAGAAACGCCGGGAGCAGACGTTGAAGGCGCTGCTGCGCGAAGTCAGTCATCGCTCCAAGAACCTTTTGGCCATCATCCAGAGCATCGCCACCCAGACGGGCCGTTATTCCGGCAGCATTGACGATTTCCTGACGCGTTTCCGGGGCCGATTGCAGTCGCTGGCCTCCTCGCAGGATTTGGTTACGTCATCCAACTGGCGGGGAGCGTCGCTGCGCGAGCTGGTTTCCGGTCAGGTCGGCAGGTACGGCGCGGATCCCTTGCACAGCCTGCGTTTCCGCGGCGCAAATCCATATCTCAACCCCAATGCCGCCTTGCACATCGGCTTGGCCATGCATGAGCTCGCCGTCAATTCGGTCAGCTATGGCGCACTGTCGCGCAGCGACGGTTTCGTCGAGGTGACGGCCGATCTGACGGCAGCTTCCGCTGGCGAGCCTGCGCTGTCACTGACATGGGCCGAAGTGATCGGAGCCAACGACAATCAGCGCAGCGAGAAACGTTTTGGCAGCGTCGCGCTCGAACGCGTCGTGCCCACTTCATTGAATGGAACGGCGACACTTGAGATCACCGGGAACCGCCTCGAATACCGCCTTGTCGTTCCACACGGCAATTTCGAGACGGATTGAACGAACGGCGGTCGCCGCGAGAAGACATGCTGCGCATCGCCAAATCTTAACCGACTGTTCACCATAAAGTCCGATCCTGCCCGAACGTGCCGATCCGCCGGACATCGATTGAGTTTGGCACAAAATGAAAGGAATGGGCCTTGACGGCTGCCGACTTGAACAGACTGGAACAGGCCGCTCGCGTCTCGATGGGCGGTTTTCAGGATCCCGACGCGTCCGCAGCGCCCGCGCCTCGTGCTTCGCCCCTCCGCTTCGCCGCCGTCGCGCTTATGGCCGCGATC
Organism: Mesorhizobium sp. M1428; assembly: GCF_040317515.1. Taxonomy (NCBI): domain Bacteria; kingdom Pseudomonadati; phylum Pseudomonadota; class Alphaproteobacteria; order Hyphomicrobiales; family Phyllobacteriaceae; genus Mesorhizobium; species Mesorhizobium sp. M1428. The sequence continues at coordinate 61,951 of NZ_JAMYKT010000017.1, read as the reverse complement.
GTTCTGACCGCCGCGTCCCAACTGATCTGAATCGAACTCGCCTCTGCTTGATCGGCTTGAAACGATGCGTCCTTGGAGATTTCCAAGTTCGTGGTAGCATCGAACGGCGCACGCCCCGAAAAAGACTATCTTAATCAACAATGAAATCGTGCGGGCGAAGGCCGTACTTTCGTGCTAAATGGCGGCTGGAGCTTATTAAAGTGAGGACAAAAGTGAGGATGACTCCATGCGGAAGATGATTATTGCCATGGTTGCCGTGGTTGCGGTCAGCGGCTGCACCACCACGGAAGAGAACGTGGGTATCGGCACTGTGGGCGGCGCACTCATTGGTGGCGCTGTCGGCGGCGGCAAGGGCGCTTTGATCGGCGCCGGCGCTGGTGCGATTGGCGGTCTGCTCGTTCGCCGTCTGCAAAATGGCTACTGCCAGTACAGAGATCGTCACGGCCGGATCTACACAGCTCGCTGCAACTAGTTTCGAGCTCCAGGCGAACAGCAAACGCGGAGACAGGCCACCTGTCTCCGCGTTTGCACCTCCAAGGCGCTGTCGCGATGCGGCCCACGAGACGGCGGTTTCAGGCCGGCAGCGGAACCTTGATTTCCACGTTCAAGCCATCTTCGTGAAAATCGCGCCTGATTGTGCCACGCAATTCGCGCGTGACATTGAGATCGATCAGCCTGGTGCCAAAACCGCTCTTTGCCGGTGTCTCGAGCTTCTTCTGACCGGCCTCACGCCAGTTGAGAGCCAATGTCCGGGCGCCGCCGCGGCCTTCGAGCGACCAGTCGACCTTCAGCGCACCGACTGAATTGCCGGCTTCGCCGTGCTTCAGCGCATTCGTCGCCAGTTCGTGAAAAACGAGGCCGAGTGCCTGCGTCGTTTTTTCGTCAAGAAGAACCTCCGGTCCCGACAACAGCCCTTCAGGAAGCTCGCTGCCGAACACCTGGCCAAGCTCGATGCGCAGCAGGTCGCCGAGATCGGCTTTCTGCCAGCGTGAGCGCGTCAGCATGTCCTGGGAAGCCGCCATCGCCTGCAGCCGGGCCGAGAAAGAAGCCGAGAATTCCTGGACGTCGGTGGTGTGCGATGCTGTCTGGCGCGCGATTGCCAGCACCCGCGTGATCGAGTTCTTGATGCGATGCTTCATCTCCTGCAGCATCAGGTCTTTTTCCAGCAGGCTCTTTTCGGTCGTTTCGTGAAGCAGCGAGACCGCCTCATAGGCCCGCTCCTGATAGCGGGCCACCAGCGCGATGGCGCCCGCAAGCAGCAGTCCGAACAATCCGAGCATCACCGGGATGGCGCGCGAGGAAGGTTGCGAGAAAGCACTTGTCGGCCTGAACAGGACGACCCACGGCCGGCCGGCGACGGTGATCTTGCGGGTGACTAGCAGCCTGTCGCCGAGGCCCGAAACAGGCGGCGTTTCCGACTGGAACAGCAGGTTGTCGCTGTCCACCGTGCCGTCATAGATCTCGGTATTGACCGGCAGCAATGGTGCCCGGCTGAGCGCGGCCTGGAACAGATCACGGGCGCGGAAGGCCGCATAAAGGAAGCCGGCAGTCGAGGATCTCGACGCGTTCACGGCGTCCGGCGCGGTTTCGACATTGAGCCGGACGAAGACCAGGAACCCGGTAAAGGTCTGCGCGGCACCCGTATCCTTGCCGAGCTGCACCAGCCCGCTGGCGTGCTGCTGGTCGTCGGCCATCGCCCTTTCGATCGCCTCGCGCCGCGCCGGCCCGGTGAACATGTCGTAGCCGATGCTGGATTTGTTGGACGGATCCAGCGGTTCGAACAGCACGATGGGCGTGCGCCACGGTAAGTTCGTGTCGGGATAGATCGGATGGCTTGCGCCGTGATCGTGCAGGATGTCGCGCTCGACCGCCGCCTCGTTGCCCGTTTTCGCCAGGCGGAGGAAGCCGATGCCGCGCAGGCCGGCGAAATTATTGTTGATGTCGAGCGCGTTGAAGAAAGCCTTGAACTCGCCTTGCGAGATACCGCCATTGCGCGCGTCGAACAGCGCCCGGGTTGAGCGCAGCAGCGACAGGTCCAGGTCGATGCGGCTTTCGATCCGGTTAAGCGCGTCGTCCGCCGTCGCGTCGAATTTAATGCGGGCCGCCTCCTGGGTGGCAAAATACGCAAAACCCGCCATCGTCAGGCTGATCAGCGCGACGGCGATAAAAGCGACAGTCGGAAAAAGCTTCTTCAATGGCTGATACGTCCCGTGGACGGTTCGGCTCTTTATGGGCAAGTCCCGACGCCAACACAATGGCGAGGCCAAAGCATGGTGACGGCTGGCACATTTTGGCGGCTTGTGATTAGCCGGCTAATTCTCATTCATGCGGCAATCTTCAGGGCTCCCGGCCCCGGAAGGGCGCCGGGTGGGCACTTGCCGAGGATGATCATGCCGAGCACTTCGTCCTGGGTGACGTCGGTCGTGCGCGCCGTGCCGACAACCCGACCGTTCTTCATGACGCAGACGCGGTCGGCAAGCTCGAACACGTCGTGAATATCATGGCTGATCAGGAAAATGCCGATGCCGTCGGCCTTGAGCTGCCTGACCAGTTCGCCGACCTGCGCCGTCTCCTGCGGCCCGAGTGCCGCCGTCGGCTCGTCCATGATCAGGATGCGGGCGTTGAACAGGATGGCGCGGGCGATCGCAACCGACTGCCGCTGGCCGCCTGAAAGCTTTACGACCGGCTCCTTGAAGCGTTGGAAACGCGGATTGAGCCTGCCCATCACCTTGCGCGCCTCGGCCTCCATGGCGACGTCATCGAGCGTACCCCAGCCGGTCATCAGCTCGCGGCCGAGAAACAGGTTGGCGGCCGCATCGACGTTGTCGGCCAGCGCCAGCGTCTGGTAGATCGTCTCGATGCCGTACTTCTTGGCGTCGCGGGGATTGGAGATCGAAGCCTCCTCGCCGTTGACGAAAATCTGGCCCGCATCGCGCTTGTAGGCGCCGGACAGGATTTTTATCAACGTCGACTTGCCGGCACCGTTGTGACCGAGCAAAGCCATCACTTCGCCCGGGAAAAGATCGACCGAGGCATCGTCGACGGCGCGAATGCCGCCGAAGGCGATGGAGATGTTGCGCATGTCGATCAGCGGCGTGGGAGCGGTCTTGTCTGCCATGCTTGTTCTTCCTCCCTATAGATCCTGCTTGAGCATGATCTTGTCCGACAACCGGTTTCCACCTTGCGGGATCATGCTCAGACCCGTTTGCGATAGACGGTATCGAGCCACACCGCGACCACCAGCACGGCGCCGACAACAATGCTCTGCAGCGGCGAATCGATGCCGAGCAGCACCATGCCGGATTGCAGCGACTGCATCAAAAGCGCGCCGAGCATGGCGCCGAGCACTGTGCCGGAGCCGCCGGCGAGCGACGTGCCGCCGATCACCGCCGCCGCGATGACCAGGAGTTCGTCCAGGGTCCCCAGCGCATTGGTCGACGCATTGAGGCGGGCCGAAGCAATCGCCGCGCTGATCGCGGCCAGCACGCCCATGATCATGAACACCTTCATGGTCACCCAGCGCGTGTTGATGCCGGCGAGTTCCGCCGCTTCCGGGTTGCCGCCAATGGCAAAGACATAGCGGCCGAAACGGGTGCGTTTGGTGATGAAGGTCATGACGATGCCGACTGCGACAGCGATCAGCACCGGTATGGCGATGCCATGGGCGATGAACAGCCCGCCTTCGGGGAGGGTGATGCCGTTCCGCTGGGCGTACTGGCGAACGATGCCGATCGGCCAGGGATAGGAATTGGCGATCCAGACAGCGCCGAGGATGGCGGCACAGGCGACAACACCGAGCAGGGTCTCCGCCCAGACGGGGCGCAGCGGAAATTTGAACCGCTTGCGCTGCGACCGGCCGTTGAGCAGCATGAAGGCGACGCCCACACAGGCGAGAATGCCGACGATCCAGCTTGCGGTTGCGCCGATCGAGCCACGCGGCCCGCCGCCCATGAGCTGGAAGGTGGCGTCGAGCGGCGCGACGGTGCGCCCGCTCGTCATCAACCATGCCATGCCGCGCCAGACCAGCAGGCCGCCCAGCGTCACGATGAAGGCCGGAACCTCGAGATAGGCGATGATAAAGCCCTGGAACGCGCCGATCAGGAGGCCGAGCGCCACGCCGGCAGCCAGCGCGATGATCCATATCCAGGGATTTCCAAGCTGGAACTCCATGACGCGGATGAGGAATTCGGCCTGCGCCACGCCCATCACCATGCCGATCACGCCTTCGACGGAGCCGACCGAAAGATCGATGTTGCGCATCACGATGACCAGCACCATGCCGGTCGCCATGATCGCGACCGAGGAGGTCTGCACCGACAAGTTCCAGAGATTGCGCGGCGTGAGGAAAAGCCCACCCGAGAGTATGTGGATCCCGACCCAGATGACCAGCAGCGCGCCGACCATGCCGAGCATGCGCGTGTCGAGTTCGGTTGCCTTGAGAAATCGGGCAACGATGCCGAGCTCGGATTCACGCGCCCGGTCTGCCGTGCTGTCGACCGGCGTGTTGGAAGTCGTGTCGGTCATCATGTTTCTCCCGCCGGGTTGCCGTCTGCCGCGGATGCCGGAAGCGGCCTAGAAGTTATCCGCCGGAAGCGGAAAAACAACTCTTGTTGAAAAAACGCCGCGGCGAGCGGCCGCGGCGTTCGGACGTCTCGGAAACGTCGGCTCAGTTGCAGACTGCAACAGTGCCCGCCGCCACGCCGGCGCAGACCTCTTCTTTCTTGATCCAGCCGGCGTCGATGACGACGTTGAGGTTATCCTTGGTGATGGCGACCGGGGTCAGGAACAGCGACTTGACGGTATTGCCGCCGGGCGTGGTGAAATCCTTCACGCCGGCAATGTCGGTCATCTGCTTGCCGTCGGCCAGTTGCGAGGCGATCTCGGCGGCGTTCTTGCCGAGCTCGCGCGCATCCTTCCACACCGACACAGTCTGTGTGCCGAGCGCGATGCGGTTCAGCGCGGCGTGGTCGCCGTCCTGGCCCGAGACCGGAACAGATCCAGCCAACCCTTGCGCCGTCAATGCTGCGACGACGCCGCCGGCAGTACCGTCATTGGCCGCGACCACTGCATCGACCTTGTTGTCGTTCGCCGTCAGGAACTGTTCCATGTTTTTCTGGGCGTTGGCCGGCAGCCAGCCGTCGGTATAGGCCTCGCCGACATTCTTGATCTTGCCGCTGTCGATAGCGTCCTTCAGCACTTCCATCGAACCGGCAAACAGGAAATCGGCATTCGGATCGGCACCCGAGCCCTTGATGAAGACGTAGTTGCCTTCCGGCTTCACCTTGAACACTTCGCGGGCCTGCATGCGGCCGACTTCCTTGTTGTCAAAGGTCAGGTAAAAGACGTCCTTGTTCTCGATCAGCCGGTCGTAGCCGACAACCGGAATACCTTCGTCCAGCGCCTTCTGCACGGCCGGCCCGATGGCCGAGGCGTCCTGCGCAAGGATGATCAGTGCGTTGGCGCCCTGCGAGATCAGGCTCTCGACGTCGGTGAGCTGCTTGCCGGGGTTGGACTGCGCGTCGGCGGAAATATACTTGTCGCCGGCGGCCTCGATGGCCGCCTTCATTGCGGCCTCGTCGGTCTTCCAGCGCTCTTCCTGGAAGTTCGACCAGGAAACGCCGATGACCTTGTCTTTAGCCTGCGCCACCGACGCCAGCGCCAGCGTCATGGCGACACCCGCCAGAATGGCGGTCGTGAATTTCTTCATCATATCCTCCCTGCGCCGCGTACGGCGTGACCAATTGGCTCAAAGACCAGCTTAGAAGCTCTAATTTTTTCGAGCCTCGAAAAAATACTGGCCCGATCTCCGGCTGCTGTCAACATCGATTCTGATGGATTTTGATGACTTTGCGAGTTTTTTCGAGCGTCGGAATAAACGATGACAGCGCCACCCGCATCTGACACTATTTGCCTGCATCCGACACTGTTTGTCGGACATTACCGACGGCTTCCGGTTCATGAGCGGCCGCGGCAACCGGGAGGAAAGCAAAACGATGTCGGTCGGAATCCGCCATGACGATTTGCGCCGGCGCAACCGGGCGATGGTGATCTCGGCGGTGCGCCGGGCCGGCCAGCCATCGCGTACTGAGATCGCAGCAACCACCGGCCTCAGCCATTCGACCATATCGGCGATCTCCTCCGACCTGATACGGGAAGGCATCCTCGCCGAGAGCAAGGCAAGCGAGCCCGTTTCGTTGAAACGCGGTCGTCCGCAGGTCGGCCTCGCCCTCAACCCGGAAGCTGCGGCGGTGTTGACCGTGGTGTTGTCGCTGAATTTCCTGTCGGCCGCCATTATCGACTATGCGGGACAGGTGGTCGCCGAGGAACAGCGCCGGCTGGACACGCTGACCATGCCGCGCGACGAACTGATCCGCGAATGCATGGCCATCGTCCGGCGCCGACTTGAGGATCCAGACCTTGACGTCCGCAGTGTCGCCCGCATCGCCCTAGCTATCCAGGGCATTACCGACTCCCCTGCACGCGCCATGCTGTGGTCGCCGATCACGCCGCAGACCGACATTGCCTTTGCCGACATGCTGGAGGACGAATTCGGCATCCCGGCAACGGTGGAGAACGACTGCAATATGATGGCGGTGGCTCTGCGCTGGCGCAAGCCGGACCGCTATCGCGACGACTTCATCGCCATCCTGCTTTCGCATGGCATCGGCATGGGGCTAGTGTTGAAGGGCGAGCTGTTCACCGGCACGCATTCCTCGGGCGGCGAGTTTGGCCACATGATCCATCGTCCAGGCGGCGCGCTCTGCCGTTGCGGACGACGCGGCTGCATCGAGGCCTATGCCGGCAACTACGCCATCTGGCGCAACGCCAGGCAGATGAGCGAAGACAGCGAACCGGTCGCCGACGTCAGCGACGCCGACATGCGCGCCCTGGCGGCCCGGGCGCGCGAGAAAGATGGGCCGGAACGCGAGGCCTACTGCAAGGCCGGCGAAGCGCTGGGTTTCGGTCTCGGCTCGCTGTTCGCGCTGATCGATCCGGCACCGGTCGCGATGGTCGGCGCCAGTGCCGCCGCCTTCGATCTGATCGAGCCGGCCTTGCGCAAGGCAATCGCACAGACCGCCGGCGGCCAGCATTCCGGCTCGATCTCTTTCGACACTGAGCCGAACGAATTGCCGCTGATCCGCGAAGGCTGCGCGATGCGGGCGTTAAGCTTCGTCGACCAGGAGATTTTCGCGCCGGGCGCGCAAATGAGGCCCGGCGTCCGAAAGAACGTCGCCTGACCAGGCGGATCAATCTTCCCTGATCGCATAACCGGCACCGCGGATGGTGCGGATGACATCCGGCATGCGGCCGTTATTGACGGCTTTGCGCAGCCGGCCGACATGGACGTCCACTGTGCGTTCGTCGATGTAGATCGTCTCGCCCCAGACATTATCGAGCAACTGGCTGCGCGAGAAGACGCGGCCCGGATGCCGCATCATAAACTCCAGCAGCCGGAATTCGGTCGGTCCGAGCCTGATCTCGCTCTTCTTGCGATAGACCCTGTGCGATTCGCGATCGAGCACGATGTCGCCGACCTTCAGCACGCTGGACAGCACTTCCGGCTTGGCGCGGCGCAGCAGCGCCTTGACCCTGGCCATGAATTCCGGTGTAGAAAACGGTTTGACCAGATAGTCGTCGGCGCCGGTCGAAAGACCGCGCACCCGGTCGCTCTCCTCGCCGCGCGCGGTCAGCATGATGATCGGCAGCCGCTCGGTTTCGGGGCGCACCCGCAACCGGCGGCAGAGCTCGATGCCGGAAACCGCTGGTATCATCCAGTCGAGCACCAGAAGGTCGGGCACATTCTCCTGCAAACGGATCTCGGCTTCGTCGCCGCGTGTCACCACCTCGACCTGGTAGCCTTCGGATTCGAGATTGTAGCGGAGCAGCACACCCAACGGCTCCTCGTCCTCCACCACCATTACTCGTGGTGCGATCATCAGCTGGGCACCCCCATCATGTCACCGGCGCGGACATTGTCGTTTCGTCCTGCTTCGGACGATTGACCGGCAATTGCTCGCCGGTCAGCACATAATACGCATTTTCGGCGATGTTGGTGACATGGTCGCCGATCCGCTCCAGATTCTTGGCGCAGAACAGCAGGTGCGTGCAAGCGGTGATGTTGCGCGGATCTTCCATCATGTAGGTCAATAGCTCGCGGAACACGGACGTGTATTTGACGTCAATGCGCTCGTCGGCGGCACGCAGCTTGGCCAACGCGGCCGCATCGCCTGCAGCATACTCCTCGATGACGCCCTGCACCTGGATGAGCACCAGCTGCGCCATCGCGTCGATGGAATGCGACAAGTCGCGCGGCGTGACGCTGAGGCCGACCGCACTCACACGCTTGGCGATATTCTTGGCAAGGTCGCCGATGCGTTCGAGGTCGCCGGCCATGCGGATCGCTCCGACCACATGGCGAAGATCGTGGGCCATCGGCTGGCGTTTGGCGATCAGGGTGATGGCGCGGTCGTCCAGTTCGCGTTGACGCGCATCCATGATGGCGTCGTCGGAAACGACGCGTTGCGCCAACACGTTGTCGGAATTCAACAGGGCCTTGGTCGCCCCGCCGACCATCGAACCGGCGAGGTCGGCCATGTCGCGGATCAGCTTGCTGATCTGCTCGAGATCCTCGTCGAAAGAAGCGACTGTGTGTTCGCCCATGGTCCTGTCCTCATATGCATGATCGGAACGGCTCAGCCGAAGCGGCCGGTGATATAATCCTGCGTGCGCTTCTCGCGGGGCGACGTGAAGATCTTCTCGGTCCGGTCGAACTCGACCAGTTCACCCAGATACATGAAGGCGGTCTGGCGCGACACGCGCGCCGCCTGCTGCATGTTGTGGGTGACGATGACGATCGTGTAGTCGGCTTGCAATTCGTCGATCAGTTCCTCGATCTTGGCGGTCGACAATGGGTCGAGTGCGGACGCCGGTTCGTCGAGCAGAATGACTTCCGGCTTCACGGCCACGGTGCGGGCGATACAGAGCCGCTGCTGCTGGCCGCCGGACAGGCTCAAGCCGCTGGCGTTGAGTTTGTCCTTGACCTCGCTCCACAGCGCGGCGCGCTTCAACGCCTGTTCGACGCGGCCGTCCATCTCGGACTTGCCGAGGTTTTCGTAGAGCCTGACGCCGAAGGCGATGTTCTCGTAGATCGACATCGGGAACGGCGTCGGCTTCTGGAACACCATGCCGATCTTGGTCCTGAGGAGGTTGAGATCCTGCGACCGGTCGAGAATGTTTTTGCCGTCGAGCAGCACCTGGCCCTCGGCTGTCTGTTTCGGGTAGAGCTCATAGATGCGGTTGAACACACGCAGCAGCGTCGATTTCCCGCAGCCCGAAGGCCCAATGAAGGCCGTGACGCTGCGCTCGGGCAGCGACAGGCTGATGTCCTTTAGCGCCTTGCTCTGGCCGTAGTAGAAGTTGAGGTTCTTGACCTCGATCTTCGTCTTCTCGGCGACCGTTTCGGTCATCGTCATGTCCGGGGACAACATCTGTGTCATCTGTCCTCTCTGCGTCCGGTAAGGCTGCGGGCGAGGATGCTCAAGCCCAGAACCGTCAGGGTGATTATGAGTGCGCCGGTCCACGCCAGTTGCTGCCATTCCTCGTAAGGGCTGAGAGCGAACTGGAAGATGGTCACCGGCAGGCTGGCCATCGGCGCGTTGATATTGCTGCTCCAGAACTGGTTGTTGAGCGCGGTGAAGAGCAGCGGCGCCGTCTCGCCGGAAATGCGCGCTATCGCCAGCAATATGCCGGTGACGATGCCGGATAATGCGGCGCGGTAGGCGACCGAACGGATCACCACCCAGCGCGGCGCGCCGATCGCGGCACCGGCTTCACGTAATGCGTTCGGCACCAGGTTGAGCATGTCTTCGGTGGTGCGCACGACCACCGGAATGACCAGGATGGCAAGCGCAACGGCGCCGGCAATGGCCGAGAAATGCCCCATTGGCCGCACCATCAACTCATAGACGAACAAGCCGATGATGATCGACGGCGCCGACAACAGGATGTCGTTGATGAAGCGGACGACGGTGGTGATGCGCGAGAAACGTCCATATTCGGCCATGTAGGTTCCCGCCAGCACGCCGATCGGCGTGCCGACGACAACAGCGATGATCGTCATCAGCAGGCTTCCCGCAATGGCATTGAGCAGGCCGCCGGCCTCGCCCGGTGGTGGCGTCATCTCGGTGAAGACCGCAAGCGAAAGCCCGGCCGTGCCCTTATAGACCAGCGCGCCGAGGATGAGCGCCAGCCAGGCAAGCCCGATGCCGGCGGCGACGACGCAAAGCGCCATCATCACCGAATTCCTGGCTTTGCGGCGGCTGTGGAGCGATGAGGATGTCGACATCGGTCAGGCTCCCGTACGGGCGTCGATCCGCATCAGCATATAGCGGGCGGCGGCAAGGATCAGGAAGGTGATGACGAACAGGATCAGGCCGAGCGAAACCAGCGAGGAGGTGTAGAGATCGCCGTCGGCTTCGGTGAATTCATTGGCGATGGTGGCCGAGATGGTCGTGCCCGGCGCGAACAGAGAGGCGCTGATGCGGTGGGCGTTGCCGATGACGAAGGTCACCGCCATGGTCTCGCCGAGCGCCCGGCCGAGGCCAAGCATGACGCCGCCCATGATGCCGATGCGGGTATAGGGAATGACCACGCGCCGGGTCACTTCCCATGTCGTGCAGCCGATGCCGTAGGCCGATTCCTTCAGCACCGCCGGCACCGTATCGAAGACGTCCTTGGTGATCGAGGTGATGAAGGGCAGCACCATGATGGCGAGGATCAGCGCCGAGGTCAGAAGGCCGATGCCGTAAGGAGGGCCGGCGAAAAGGCTGGATAGTCCCGGCACGCCGTGGAAGATGTTGATTATGAAGGGCTGTATCGTCGTCTGCAGGAACGGCGCGAACACGAACAGGCCCCAGATGCCGTAGATGATCGAGGGAATGCCGGCCAATAGCTCGACCGCTATGCCGATCGGGCGCCTGAGCGGGCGCGGGCAGAGCTCGGTGAGAAAGATTGCAATGCCGATGCCGATCGGGACCGCGATCAGGATGGCGATGGCCGCCGTTACCAGGGTGCCGTAGATCGGCGCCAGTGCGCCAAATTTTTCCGTGACCGGATTCCAGCTCTCAGTCGTCAGGAAAGAAAAACCGAAGGAGGACAGCGCCTGCCATGAGCCGGCAAACAGCGAGATCGCGACACCGCCGAGGATGACCAGCACAAGAATTGCGGAAGCGCGGGTGAGACCGCGGAATATGGCATCTGTGAGCGCGAAGCGCCGCACCGTAGCTTCCCTGGCCCGGGCTGCTGCGGATGATGGCATGGCATCGGAAGCGATGGTCATTGGGTCCTCGCGATTAAAGGCAACAGGGAGGGCGCCGTCGACGCCCTCCCTGGAGGAGATTACATAGCCGAGTAGAGCGGCTTGCCGTCGCTGCCGACGACTTCCTTGGCCCACATCGCCTTGACGCTCTCGACCACCTTGTCGGGCATCGGAACGTAGTCCAGCTCGCCCGCCATCTCGTCGCCCTTGTCATACGCCCAGGCGAAGAATTTGAGCGCCTCGCCGGTGGTCGCGGCGTCGTCCGGCTTCTTGTACAGGAGGATCCACGTCGCCGCCGTCATCGGCCAGGACTCGGCGCCCGGCTCGTTGGCGAGGATCACCCCATAGCCCGGCTGCGAGCTCCAGTCGGCATTGGCCGCTGCCGCCGAAAACGCCGCCGCGGCAGGCTCGACCTTCTTGCCGTCCTTGTTGATCATGTCGGTGTGGGTGAGCTTGTTCTGCTTGGCATAGGCGTATTCGACATAGCCGATCGCGCCGCCAGTCTGGGAGACGTTGTTGGCAACGCCCTCATTGCCCTTGGCGCCGATGCCAACGGGCCATTCCACGGCCTTGTCGACGCCGACCTTTTCTTTCCAGTCCGCGCTGACGTCGCCGAGGTAATAGGTGAAGTTGAACGTCGTGCCCGAACCATCGGAACGGTGAACGACCGCGATCGCCTGCGAAGGCAGCTTGACGTCTGGATTGAGCTTCTTGATCGCTGCGTCATCCCAGCTCGTGATCTTGCCGAGGAAGATGTCGGCCAGCGTCGGGCCGTCGAGAACCAACTCGCCAGGCTTGATGCCTTCGAGATTGACGACGGGAACGATGCCACCCATCACCATCGGGAACTGAGCCAGTCCGGACGCTTCAAGCTCTTCGCCTTTCAGCGGCGCATCCGAAGCGCCGAAGGTAACGGTCTTGGCCTTGATCTGCTTGATGCCGCCGCCGGAACCGATCGACTGGTAGTTAAGGCCAACGCCGGTGTCTTTCTTGTAGGTGTCGGCCCACTTCGCATAGATCGGGTAGGGGAAGGTGGCGCCGGCGCCGGAGATGTCCGCGGCGAGCGCGGCGGACAGGGTGAGGGTGGTCGTCGCCGCAGCCATTGCAATCGCAACGGCCGCCGAGCGGATGAAATGTCTCATGTGGCCTGCTCCTTGTCGGAATATGGTCTCTCGGCGCCATACCTCCGGCGCCCGCTGAGGCCAATAGCCCCCGATTATTACAGTCGCATGACAGTTTCATGTCGCTCCGGTAACGTCGTCCAGCCGGGGTTAAGAAGGAGCGGCTGCGGCCTTTGTCGGAGTGGGCCGCGCTTTGCCGTTGGAATCAGCAGCTTGCGTGAATTCCGGCCCGGCATCGTCTGCTCGGCGATCGCAGCCACCGGCCTTGAAAAGAAAAAAGCCGGACGGGAGCGCGTTGCATGCAGCCAGAGCGTGTCATGGCCGCGCCATCGCCTAAACAGGTCCGTTGGGGTAAATCTGACCCTGTTTCTTGCCGGCGGTCGCTGCTCCCGCCCGTAACTGGAGGAGCGGAACTTCGAATCCCATTGTCGCGATTGAGCGCGGCTTTGGTATGGTGCGATCGCACCATGGCCTTACGCTGGAAGCGTTGACGAATCGCACGTTTCTAACTCGCGCTGGACCTCCATCCGCGCCCGACCCGGCGCTCGATCTTCGAGCAAGGCCTTCGACTGGAAGTGCGAAGACTTCTACTTCACCGTATCTACTCCCTCCGCCCTATTCCGCCGGTTGTCGGTCAGGCCGAAGCAGCGTTATAAGCTTGCAGGGGTGTTGCTGATGTTTCGACGGATTCTGCCTGTCTTCCTGTGCCTGGCGCTGCCTCTGGGAAGCGGCTGCGCGCGCAGCTATGACGGCACCGTCATCATTCCCAAGCCGCTCGATGTTCGCCGGTTCTGGGACCGGCCTTCGCCGCAGGCGCAAGCCGAACAGTCGCAACTGGAGACCGACGTCTTTCCAGTGGCGCCGCAAACGCCGAAAAGGCTGGCGGTGCGCAGGAGCGCAGCTTCGGTTGCAGCGCCACGGAGGAGGGTTGCCGTCAACCCGCCGTCGCCGGAGCCGACGAAGCCGCTAACTTGCAGGAACGTCAGCGAGCCCGGCAAACGGGCCCGCATGGTCTGCGAATAACCAGCGACGTCGGTCGACGCGCGCCTCCAGGCCTTGAAGAGGCTATCTGGCCAGCCGTTCGCCGTCTCGGACCGCCGCCTGCCTTGGTCAGTCCGCCGGGAAAAAGGCCGGCCCGACCACTCTCACCGGCCGCGCTCCGACCGCTTTTTCGATCGACTGATGCTGGGCAGCCCCTTGCACCTCGGTAGCCTGCGTTTTTGCCTCTGCGGGAGCGGCACCGGCGGTTTCGATCCCGGATTCAGGAATTTCCGCGACGATGCCAAAATCCGGCTTTGCCGTCGGCAACGGAATGATGGCGTTGGTCATGTTGGCCGGTGTCACGGTTCGTGCCCTGAGTTCGGCGACGCGCCGGTAGTAGCGCTTGACGTCGCAGGCCTTGAAATTCGCGTCGTCGCGGTACCGGAACGCGGCAGGTAGCTCCACATAGGGTTTTCCCGACTCGAGTGCGACCATCTCTTCGGTCTCGCGGGTGGCGTCGCTCAGCGTATAGAGGTCGACGCCGGCATCGTCGCAGATGTAGCGGCACTGATCGACCGTTTCCTTCAGATCGTCGCTCTTGGCGAACTGCGATTTTGGCGCGGGGAAGAAGTATCCGTCCGACAAGCGAACGCAAAACAGCATCCGATTGCCGCCAATTGTTGTGCCTGCGGACTGGGCTTTGGGTGCTGTGCGTTGCTGCGCCTGCTGTTTCTTGGCAGCCGGGGCGGCGCAGCCCAGCGCGACAAACCTGGCCTTCAATCCGGACGTGTCCCTGCCCGAATTCGCCAGTCTCGCGATTTGCCGTTGCACCTCCGCCTTGCTACTGACCAGGTCTGCGCAGGGATTGAAGAAGAAGCCGGCCGTTTTCACCGTGCATCGGCGTTGTCTCTCCAGCTTTTGAAGCGCGGCGAGTTGCCGGTGCAGTTGGGCAAGCTCGGGGCTGGTCCCGCCGCCGCGCCCCGCCGAAACCAATTGGCTCCTGATAGCACCGCAGCTATCCGCGTAGGAGAAGGATGTGCCGAGCGCAACGGCTATTGCCGACACTAGCATCAGAATCGTGAAGGGCCAGAAGCGTGTCATTGGAACGACCATTATCCTTGTTGCGCCGAGAACAGGATTTCTTCTTTGTCGACTATGGATAAGTACTGGCTAAATCAGTTTCACCTAATTGAAGTAGATCGAACTGCCGACAGAGACTTTAGCTCTAGTGTATTAGATCAACTCGTGTAAATTCAATATTACATTTTTATTTCAAGATTGAGACGAACCGGCAGCAACGCCGGCGGACGCCCGCCACGGCGACGTTTGATGCGCGCGGCGGGTTCCGCATCGCGATCAATCCGGCGTTACCGGCCGGCCGTTGCTGAAACCTTAGCCCTGGGTTCGGCGTTGAGCGGCCAAGGAGGAGACCGCAAATGTCGATCCACTTCACTGTCGCGGACCTGACCAGGAATCTGTTCCATTCACTTGGGTTGGACCATGAACGCGCACCGAGGCCACTTGACCACGAGCAGAGGCTGTTGCTGGAGTGCTATCTCGCCGGCCAGATACCGGAATCGGCCTGGAGCGACTATGTCTTCGAAATGCCGGAACTGGCGCGACATGTCGAGGCGAGACGAAGCCGCCACTAAAGCGCATCGCGGTCGACCGGGCCTCATGTGACGCGCTTAGGTTCTTGTCTAATGCATGTCGTTGTCGCAAAACCGCTGCACACTTTGCGCGACATGCATTAGGAAAAGTGGAATCCGGATGTCGGAAAAGATCAAGGCGAAGCCTGCACTCGCGTTGCAGGCTGTTTTTGTTTAGGCGAGTTGAATTGCAGAGTGAACACCTTGCCCGGGATGCCTTCAGCCAGCGCCGGTGAAAGGCTCAACGGCAGGCAGTGGTCCACGGCCGCAATCGCCGCATCGACAAAAGCTTGCCGCGCCTTCTCGTCGCCGGCCACGCGGATGGCGGTCGGCTTGGGCCGGCCGATCAGCGTGCCATTGCGCCTGAAGCTGAAGCTCAGGGTGACGGTGGAATTCCCGGCATTCGCTGGCGGGGTCCAGCACGCCTGGATGGCAGCCCCGACCTCGGGCATGGTGTTGAGCGTCGCTGCATTCGATTGACCGGCTGCACCCGCCAGCATGGCGCCTGCAATCACCACCATTCCAGCAATGCTTTTCATGACAGGGCCTCTGTCCTTGAACCGCCCTCGAGGACGGGGACTACTTCGATGGTAGGGCCGACATCGGCGATGACAAGATGCCGGCGACGCGCTTCATCAGCCATGCAGGGCGTCGAAGCGCCGTCAGCCGCAACTTCGGCAGCGCCGCAACAAGCAAAAGGCCGGCGAGCAGCCGACCTTTGCTTTCCATCCGCGCCAGTACATCCGTGGTCGCGGGCTGGAGGTGGATACCAGTAGAAAGGGTTTCGGTTAACGAAACCTTACTCTCCCCACATCGTGCAAACAGGGGAGAGTAAAAAAGAATTACCCCAGATCATTGCAGGCTCCTGCGGGAATGCGGACGGTCGCCGGCCTGCCCGTGCCTCAGGCGTTGGCCTGCGACCGCACATAGGCGATGTAGCCGCGCACATCGCCGGCCGGCTCGGCATAGGCCTTGCCGAGCTTCTTCTCGATCGCCGCCATATAGTCTTTTGCCCATTGGGGCAGCGCATAGTCGATGACGGCGAGGAATTCGAGCGTCGCCGCCAGGCGGATGTCGGCGATCGACGGGTTCTTGCCGCCGATGAACGGCTTGCCGTTCCTGAAGAAGCTGTGAAACACCTCCAGCGGCTCGGCTATCGCTTCCATAGCGGCCTTCTGGGCTTCCGACTTCCTGTCGGGATCAGCGTCGCTGTGACCAACCTCGCCGGCATATTGCGGGAAATTCAGTGCAGGATAGGTGGCGCGCGCCACATAGGGGTAGAGCGTCCCGATCAGGTAGAACATGGCACTGTCGATCATTGCCCGCTTGGCCGGCGCCTTGGGATATAGGTTATCCAGCCCGTGCTTGTTGGCGAGGTATTGCATGATGGCGCAGCTTTCCCACAAGACACCTCTCGGCAGGCCCTTGTCCTCGATCATCGGCGTCAAATGGGCCGGGTTTCGCGCCATATATTCGGGCGAGCGCGTATGGCCCCATACGTCGGTCTCGGAATGGTCGAGCCCGGCGGCGCGTGCAAACACCCGAACGCTCATATTGTTGACGCTCGGCTTCAGCATGCTGAGCGTGAGCGCCGGCTTTTTCGCCGGTTTCGCCTTGGCCTTCGCGAGCTTTTTGGCGGAGACCTTCGCCGCCGGCTTTGCCACTTTCGCCGCTGACCTAGCGGCGGCTTTGGCCGCCGGCTTCGCTCCTGGCTTGGCTGTCATCGGTGCCGAAGTCTTGGCCGCGGGCCTTTTCGCACTCTTCGTTGCTGTCTTTGCCATTATGTCCTCCCATTGTTGGCGTGTCGTCAGTATGGATTTTTCGGTGCGCGATCCTCCGACAAGGTTGCGCGCGAGCGCTCGACAAGCGTCTGGATCGCATCGGCAAGGTGCACTTCGGCGATGTTGTAGTCGCCGCGCGCAACGCGGATCTTGTGCGCCTGCATCAGCACGTCGGCATGGGTGAAGCCCGCCGGCGGCTCGAAACGGTAGGAGGCGAGCTCGATCAGCAGGCCGAGCGGATCCTCGAAGTAGATCGAGTCCATGAAACCGCGATCCTTGACGCCGCTGTGCTTGATTTCACGCTCGTTGAGCCGGGCGACCGCCTGCAAAAAGGTGACGCGCGACACCGCAAAAGCGATGTGATGGACGCAGCCCGTATCGGTCGGCGTGCGCCGCTTGACTGGTGTGCGGCTCTCGTCGGTGAAGACCGTGATCAGCCGCCCATCGCCTGGGTCGAAATAGAGGTGGCTTTCGCTTGCCTTGTCGAGGTTGGGCTGCTCGAAGATGAAGGGCATGCCGAGCACGCCCTCCCAAAAATCGATCGAGGTCTGGCGCCCGGCCCCGACCAGCGTGATGTGATGGACGCCTTGTGATTGCAGTTTTTGCATTGGTCTCCTCCCGGCCACGCCGTCTTGCCGCCGAACGGAAGTTCGGATGCCCAGTCGCGCTTGGATCAGCGCCCGGCATGTGACCGCGCCCGGCCTCGCTCGCCTGCGCTCCGCATTCCGCATCCTGCAGGAGTGCGGCCGGAGCTTTGATGAACGGATGCTAATTCAATCCGAGGCGTTGCGCCAGAAGCGCTGAGTTTCAAGAACTCCACGCAGGCGCCAAGAGCGGCACCGGGATCGCGTCGCTGGGTTTCCCGAGCGGTCGGTTTGGCGAGGCAGGTCAAAGGGGCCCGGTTGACGCATGCCGCGCCTGGTTCGGATTACGGGCGCCCTTAGATGAAAATCACATATTCTTCATCGGCACGTCGGGATCGACATGTCCCCCATCGGCAGTGATCTTCAGCCTTGAGAGGTAGTGCTCCCATCCCATTCGGTGGCTGTCACGCTCCTTTGCGTTCGGCAGTCCGCTGTGCGTGAAGCGGATCAGTGTCCCCGCATCCCTCGCGATCAGGTCGATCTCGACATGGCTGGAGCCGGGCGGCACGGTCTCGTTGTCTTCCCAGCCAAAACTGTAGGCAAGACGGTGGACCGGGATCACCTCGGTGAACTCACCGCGCGCCATATGGCGACCACCGACATTGACGAGAAACAGACCGCCCGGCGTTGCATCCAAATTCGCTTCGGTCCCGATCCATCGCACGATCTGGTCCGGATCCGTCAAAAGCGCGAACACGGTCGCTTGTGGCGCGGCGACCTCAATCTCTGTGTAAACCGATTCCGCCATCGCTCACTCCAGGTCACATCCGCATCGAATGCCGTACATGATTGAAGCGAATTTGGGGAGTTGCAAGAAGATGTTCGAGGCGTAAGCATAAGCCGGTGCCGAGTGACCTTCTACCGATGCTTCTCGCAAACTCGCTTTCATTCCTTCTGGACGACGCCGCGCATATTGGCGACGGTGGGCGACTTCTATTGCAGCTCTCAACGCATTTGATGGAAGACGGCTTGCCGATCATCGCCGGCGCGCTGGCGCAGGATGCTCCCGACCCGATCATTTCACGCCGCATCTGGCTCTGGCGAGCGCCTGGGGGTGAAGTGGTCGAGGCTTTGGGGATAGGCGCCGACGGCCAGAATGCCGATCCCCGGTTCGTGCTGCGGGAGTGGCTTGGCACGACGCGGGCGATCGTGTTCGACGAGCGAGCGGGCGGTGTCGCACCGACTTTGGTGTGGGCGTTCGATTATACTCCGGATGAGGCGCAGTCAGAGCTGCTGCGGCAAGTCTCCCGGTTTGCTGCGGCTCCGATGACCGCACTCGCAGAACGGTCCGCGAAACGCGCATTGCTCGAAGCATATTTGGGAAAGCGCAGCGCAGCACATGTGCTCAACGGTCATTCTCGTCGAGTAAAGGGAGAGACGATACGGGCTGCGCTTCTGTGCGCGGACCTTCGAGGTTTCACCGATCTATCCGAGGTTCATGATGCAGAGATCGTGTTGGTACTTGATGCCTGGTTCGATTGCGTCGCCGGCGCGGTGCACGCATTTGGTGGCGAGGTTCTCAAGTTTATAGGTGATGGCGTCCTCGCGATTTTCCCGATTGGCGAGCGCGATTCAAGGGCCGCATGTGACGCGGCGGTACGCGCCGTGAAGGCCACGCGCGCCGGGATAGATCATCTCAACCAAACTCGGCGCCGCAATGGCGGCCCTGAGCTCGGATATGGCATTGGCCTGCATGTCGGCGAGATACTCTGGGGGAATATCGGCACTGCCGGCAGGTTGGACTTCACCGCGATCGGCAAGGCTGTAAATCTTGTCAGCCGCATCGAAGGGCTGTGCAAGCCGTTGGGACGGATGGTGCTCGCGTCGACAGTGTTCGAGGCAGAAACTACCGAGCCGATGATCACCATGGGCAGTCATCCGCTCGGAGGAATAGCAGGCGCGCAAACACTATTCGGCTTGCCGGAATAGATCGAATGGTTGAGCGCGCCGTGGATGTGTCGTTCGCAGCATATCTTGGTATCGTGCGAAGCCATGACTGAGAGAAATTCGAACGGCAAAGAAGCTACGACACTGCAACTGGAGTATGGCGTCTAGAGCCCAGCCATGCGCGTTGCGCGCAGCTTCGCTGGCCAGTGCTAAGGGCCGAGTATTCCCGGCATCCACCTTCGAGGGAGAGGCGCCCTTCGCCGAGCTCGCCAAAACGATCGGTCGCCGGCAGCTGTAGCTCAGGTCGGCTCCAGGCAGTGCCGACCAGCGTGGTAGACGCCTTCAGCGCGACGTTCTGCGCGCCGCTAAAGCTGCGCCTCAAGACCCATGATGCAATGCTAATGCAATCGGCTCCGCTGCGCCAGAAGCGGCAATGAGCCAAACCCGCCGCGACCCGAGGCGATGGATCGGATTGATGGTTTGCCGAGAGCTTGGAGAGACTTGGTACGCCCAAGGGGAATCGAACCCCTGTTCCCGCCGTGAGAGGGCGGTGTCCTGACCGCTAGACGATGGGCGCGTTCAAGAACCGGCGATATAGGCTGACGGCCGGCAAAAAGCAACTAGGCTTAGGTCTGCCTGTCGCACCGGTGGAATATCCGCTGCAAGCCTAGCGTTTTGGCTCGATCAGGTCCCAGAGATTGCCATAGAGATCGGCGAAAACCGCCACAGTGCCATAGACCTCGTGGCGGGGCGCCTCACGGAATTCGACGCCCTTTTCGAGCATCAGCGCATGGTCACGGGCAAAATCGTCGGTTTCGAGGAACAAAAAGACGCGTCCGCCGGTCTGGTTGCCGATCGCCTCCCTTTGCGCATCGCCGGATGCCTCGGCGAGAAGCAGCCGCGCGCCCTGCCCTTTGCCCGGCATGATGGTGACCCAGCGTTTGCCGCCGCCGAGATCTACATCTTCGGTGAGGACAAAACCCAGCCGGTCGACATACCACGAGATCGCTTCGTCATAGTTTGCGACGAGAAGCGCGACCGTGGCAATGCTGCGGCGTTCGGCAAAACCGGTCATTTGTTCCTGATCGAAAAACGGCCGACGATGCGGCGCTCAGTGATGTCATACAAGAAAATAGCGCGGCTGCCGTCGGGCAGCTCGGCGTCGATCGACAGGTGATTGCCGGAGAGCGATTGGCTGATCACCCTGGCGCCGACCGGCAGCACGATGTCGCCGTTGACCGTCTCGCCAATCGGCACCTGGATGTCGCTGGTCAACGGCGGGGCGGCAGGCGGCGCGTTGCGCGCTTTGTAGACAAGCGCCGCGATCACCACCATAAGGGCGAGGAACAGCAGGCCGAGATTGATGGCGACGAAGCGCACGAGCTTCCTCCGCACCTTTTCGACCTCGGGGTCGAGCGGCTTTTCCTCGTCTTCGTCGGCAAGCGGCCGGGCCATGGCAGCAGATTCCGGAACTGTTCTCGATGAGCGCTCATAACGAAGAGGCCAGACAATTAATAGGGGCCGGACAGATCGTGCTGGAGGCGGGCGCCGATGCGGCCGGCCAGCGGCTCGACCAATGGCTGGCGGCCAGGCTCGGTCCCGACATGTCGCGCAGCCGCGTACAGATGCTGATAAAGCAGGGCGCGGTCAGGATCGGCGGCAGGCAGGTCGACGAGACGAAGCGCAAGATGGCACAAGGTGACAGCGTGTCGGTTGATATGCCGGAGCCGGAACCAGCGGAGCCGCAAGGCGAAGATATTGCGCTGGACGTCCTCTACGAGGACAGCGAGCTGATCGTCATCAACAAGCCGGCCGGGCTGGTCGTGCATCCCGGCGCCGGCAACTGGACCGGCACGCTGGTCAACGCGCTGATCCATCATTGCGGCGACAGCCTGTCGGGCATCGGCGGGGTGAGGCGGCCGGGCATCGTCCATCGCCTCGATAAGGAGACCAGCGGCGTCATGGTCGTCGCCAAGACCGATCGCGCCCACAAGGCGTTGTCGGAGGCCTTTGCCGACCACGGCCTGACCGGCGATCTTGAGCGGGCGTATCTGGCGTTGGTCTGGGGCATACCGGCAAGGCCGACCGGGACGGTCGACGCGCCGCTCGGCCGCGCCGCCGACCGGGTACGCCGCGCCGTAGTACCGCAAGGCCGCGACGATGCCCGCCATGCCATAACGCATTTCACCGTCGTCGAGCGCTTTGGCGAGCAGCAGCAGGAATTCGCCACGGCGAGCCTGGTCGAATGCCGGCTGGAAACCGGTCGCACCCACCAGATACGCGTCCACATGGCCCATATCGGCCATCCGGTGATTGGCGACCCCGAATACGGCCAGGCTTTCCGCACCAAGGCCAATCGGTTGCCCGAGCCGCTAAGAAGCAAGGTAAAGGCGTTTCCGCGACAAGCTTTGCACGCCCGCCTCCTTGCATTTCGGCATCCGGATACCCATTTAACGATGAGGTTCGAAGCACCGATACCGTGGGACATGGAGGAACTCGTCGACGGCTTCCGCAAGCTCTGAACCAACCACCTGAAAACCTGACCGGCGTTGTTCACTTCAACGTGACACACTGTTTCGTGTTGAACAAATGCCTGTCTTTCTGGTTTTGTTCCTATATATGTCGGTTGGCGCGAATGTGCCTTTGGCATTCGCGCCACATGCCCGCCGCGTTTCGGGGGCATCACTCCAATAGAGAGGGGGCGCTATCATGGCCCAGTCATTACCCAGTATCGTTTCCGGCGAAGGCGGTCTCAGCCGCTACCTGGAAGAAATCCGCCGCTTTCCGATGCTTCAGCCGCAGGAAGAGTACATGCTCGCCAAGCGCTACGCCGAGCATGAGGACACCACGGCTGCGCATAAGCTCGTCACCAGCCACCTTCGGCTCGTCGCCAAGATCGCCATGGGCTATCGCGGCTATGGCCTGCCGATCGGCGAGGTGATCTCGGAAGGCAATGTCGGCCTGATGCAGGCCGTCAAGAAATTCGAACCGGAGCGCGGCTTCCGTCTTGCCACCTATGCGATGTGGTGGATCAAGGCCTCGATCCAGGAGTACATCCTGCGCTCGTGGAGCCTGGTCAAGATGGGCACCACCGCCAACCAGAAGCGCCTGTTCTTCAACCTGCGCAAGGTGAAGGGCAAGATCCAGGCGCTCGACGAAGGCGATTTGAAGCCCGATCAGATCACCGAGATCGCCACCCGGCTGAACGTCTCGGAAGCGGAAGTTGTGTCGATGAACCGCCGTCTGTCGGGCGACGCCTCGCTCAATGCGCCCATCCGGGCCAGCGAAGGCGAATCCGGCGAATGGCAGGACTGGCTGGTCGACGACCACGAAAGCCAGGAAGAGATGCTGATCGAGCAGGACGAGCTGGAAAACCGGCGCGGCATGCTGTCGGGCGCTCTTGCCGTGCTCAACGACCGCGAACGCCGCATCTTCGAGGCGCGCCGCCTCGCCGATGAGCCGTTGACGCTTGAAGAGCTGTCGGCCGAGTTCGATATCAGCCGCGAGCGCGTGCGCCAGATCGAGGTGCGCGCCTTCGAGAAGGTGCAGGACGCGGTCAAGGCCGCAGCCAAGCGCCAGATGCAGGCGCTGCGCACCATCGAGGCGCAGCCGGCAGCGTAAAGCCTTCAGATAGAAACGAATAACGGCGGCGCCACATACCTGGCGCCGCCGTTTTTTTAGAGGGTTGCCAGTTCCGCGGCGCCTTCGCGGATGTCCGATCCGCTGCCATAAACTGCTCAGTAGCCTCGCCATCGTGTCTGCAGGCGATCTCATTGATAGCGGCATTATCGCAATTTTCCCCAAGCCCTGGAAACCGCAACGCTGCAAGCTGTGGCGACAATGTTCCGGCGCCGACACGGGCTTCCGTCGCAAAATTTCACGGCGGCGCTTGCTCAGACGGTCGACAACGGGCCCGCCGGGCCGCGCCGGGCAGTTGAACTCATCTGTTCGGAAACAAAGGCAGTGTGACGATGACCATTTCTCCGTTTCTGGCCGCTCTCGTATCCGAAGGTCCGCCAGCCGACCGAGCAAAAGACATGGCCCTGTATGGATGGCTAATTGGAAGCTGGGACATGGACACGGTCCACTATCTCGACGACGGCACAATCCAGAAATGGGATGGCGAATGCCATTTTGGCTGGGTGCTCGAAGGCCGCGCGATTCAGGACGTTTGGATCAGGCCCAAGCGCCCTGCACAGTCGACGATGTATGGCACGACCTTGCGCATCTTCGATCCTGGGATCGATGGCTGGCATATCATATGGAGCGACCCGCTCAACCGGGATCACTCGCGCCAGATCGGCCGGGCCGAGGGTAAGGACATTGTCCAGCTCGGCAATGACTCGCGCGGTCTGCAAACTCGATGGCGTTTCACTGAGATCACTGCCAACAGCTTCCATTGGATCGGCGAGGAAAGGTCTTCCGAGAGCGACCCTTGGCAAATCACGTATGAACATTTAGCCCGCCGAACAAAACCCTGACGCTGGACTAAACACTTAGCCGGCGTCTGCGCCGCTCCTCACCCGGCTGCCCCCACCTTCTCCCCTATGGTGACCGACCGGATTCACACATCGCAAAAATCGAATCAGGATCAATAACTTGGATGACCTTGAACGATGAGCGGGCGCCGAGTTTGAATAGCACTGTAGTGCCAGCGACCCATCCCCTCACAGGCAATCGAGCGGAAACTTCAGGTAGCGCCGCCCGTTGGGTTCCGGTTCCGGCAGGCGTCCGCCATTCATATTGACCTGCAGCGCGTGCAGGATCAGCCGCGGCATCGGCAACGTCCTGTCGCGGGCTTGGCGGAGCGCGACGAAGTCGGCTTCCGTCTTGCAGCTGGCAACATGGGTGTTGCCGGCTTTCTGCTCCGCGACCGTGCTTTCCCAGCGCGCTTCGCGGTCACCCGGCTGGTAGTCGTGACCGACGAACAGACGTGTCTCGTCCGGCAGTGCCAGGATGTCCTGGATCGAGTGCCAGAGCCGCTCGGCGCTGCCGCCGGGAAAGTCTGCCCTTGCGGTGCCGCTGTCCGGCATGAACAGCGTGTCGTGGATGAAGGCGGCGTCGCCGATGACGTAAGTGATCGAGGCCAGTGTGTGGCCCGGCGAAAACAGCACTCTTGCCGGAAGGCCGCCGACCGAAAAAGTCGCGCCGTCGGCGAACAGCCTGTCCCACTGCGAACCGTCGGCGGGGAATTCCGGCCAGTTGTAGATCACCTTCCACAATTTCTGGACGTCGACGATCCTCTCGCCGATTGCCGTCGGCGCTCCGGTTCTCCCCCTCAGATAATGGGCGGCGGAGAAATGATCGGCATGCGGATGCGTGTCGAGGATCCACTCGACCTCCAGCCCGCTTTCCCTGACGAAATCGAGCAGGGCGTCGGCGTTTTTCGTCGCCGTTGCACCGGACCTTTCGTCGAAGTCGAGCACCGGATCGATGATGGCGCATTTGCGGGTCGCCATGTCGGCGACCACATACTGGACGGACCCGCTCGGCTTGTCATAGAAGCCGGTGACCTGCGACCTGGCCGATAATGCGTCCAATCCAGCCTCCTTCGCCCCCCACCACGGCAGGAAGGATTTTCTCTGCCACGGCAAATTAAAGGCATGGTTGTCCGTCAACCAGGCATCGTCAAGCACCTCATGCTCACACGGCCAGGAAAACCAAAAATTCTCTGTGCCGCCTCTGCCGGCTTAGGCAGAAGGCTGCTTGGTTTTCCTGAGATATGGCAGGATTGTCTCATAGGCACCGAAGCGCTTGATGGCATCCTCATTCGAGACGGCAGCGGTGATGATGACGTCCTCGCCCTGCTTCCAGTTCGCCGGTGTCGCCACCTGGTGCTTGGCTGTCAGCTGCATGGAATCGATGGCGCGCAGGATTTCGTCGAAGTTGCGGCCCGTCGTCATCGGGTAGGTGAGAACCAGCTTGATCTTCTTGTCGGGCCCGATGACGTAGACCGAACGCACCGTGGCATTGTCGGCGGGCGTGCGGCCTTCCGAGCTGTCGCCGGCACCCGCCGGCAGCATCTCGTAAAGCTTGGCGACCTTGAGATCCTTGTCGCCGATCAGCGGATAGTTCACCGAATGGCCGGTCGCGGTCTTGATGTCGTTCTGCCACTTCTCATGGCTTTCGACGGGATCGACCGAGATGCCGATGATCTTGACGTTGCGCTTCCTGAACTCGCCTTCGAGCCCGGCCATCGTGCCGAGTTCGGTCGTGCAAACCGGCGTAAAGTTCTTCGGATGGCTGAACAATACCGCCCAGCCGTCGCCGATCCATTCATGGAAGCTGATCGGCCCTTGCGTGGTCTCGGCGGTGAAGTCCGGTGCGATGTCGTTGATACGAAGGCTCATGGCGTGTCCCTACCTTGTGAGTGCAGATCGCAGCCGGCGTTGACCGGCGCTGCTTTTGCCTTTCTACCACTCCGGCGTCATCCTTCAAACGGCTGTTGCGCCGGCATCAAGGCCGGCGGCGAAATATTTTCATTGCTTCTCGGCAAATGCAGCAGGAATCTTCGCTGCGCTGGCTCAGGCCTTGCTCACTGCCAGCGTCGTCGCCAGGTCTTCCATGCGCTGGGCCAACGCGCCAAGCGCCCCGGTCAGCACGGAATCGTTCTTGTCGGCCTTGGTCAGTGCGTCGTCGCGCGTCTTGCGCAGCGTCAGCACTTCGCTTTCCATGCCCTTGACCCGCTTTTGCAGTTCTGAAAGCTCATCCATGACCATGATGCCGGCCATCACGGTCAGCCGCTGGTCGCCGATCTCGCCAAAAGAATCCTTCAGATGCGAGACATAGCGGTCGAAGCGCTCGGCAAGATCGATCAGATGCTCTTCCTGGCCCTCGTCGCAGGCCATACGATACTGCTTGCCGTCGATGGAAACCGTGACTTGTGCCATTGGCCTACCTGTCCAGTACCGCGCGGATGGTTTCCATGGCTGTCACCAGCCTTCGCGATACTTCCTTGTTGGCATCTTCCAGCCGTTCGGCGCGGGCCTCGGAGTTGTCGAGTTCCTGCGCCAGCCGCGAACGGTCGGCGTTCATCCGCTGCACTTCGGCCTCGGCTTCCGAATAGTCCCGCTCGTGCTCGAGCTTGGCCGCGACGGCGTTTTCCAGCCCTTCGATGGCCTTACCCAGCCTGGCAATGACTTCCTTGAGGGTCGTTTCCCCGGTCATGGCTTTCGTCCTGCGCCCTGCCCATCACCGAATCATCCACGTTCAGAACGCGTTATCCCTGAAACATTACGCGCCGTGTGAACCGCCCGTCAATAAAGCTGTCGCGACTGTCCCCTGCTAACGCTAATGTAAGTCGCGCATGGCCATCACAAGACCGGCAAAAGCACACCGATTTGTTGACTAAAAGGCCGCGCCTGCTATGTGTCGCGCACCCTTTTCAAGGGCTTTCCCAAGGCCCAAACCCCCATTTTGGAGGAAGCATGACCTCGCGCGAACAACATGACCGGATGGCCAATGCGATCCGTTTTCTCGCCATGGACGCCGTCGAGAAGGCAAATTCCGGCCACCCCGGACTGCCCATGGGCTGCGCCGACATCGCCACGGTGCTGTTCACCCGCTTTCTCAAATACGATCCGAAGAACCCGCATTGGCCGGACCGCGACCGCTTTATCCTTTCGGCAGGTCACGGCTCGATGCTGCTTTACTCACTGCTCTATCTGACCGGCTACGAAGACATCACCATCGACCAGATCAAGCAGTTCCGCCAATTGGGGTCGAGGACGGCGGGCCACCCGGAATACGGCCATGCCGCGGGCATCGAGACGACGACAGGCCCACTCGGCCAGGGCCTTGCCAATTCGGTCGGCTTCGCGCTCGGCGAGCGCATCATGAATGCCGCTTTCGGCAACGATCTCGTCGACCACTACACCTATGTCCTGGCCGGTGACGGCTGCCTGATGGAAGGCGTATCCCAGGAAGCCATTGCGCTTGCCGGACATCTGAAGCTGAACAAGCTGATCGTCTTCTGGGACAACAACAACATCTCGATCGATGGCCCGGTGTCGCTGGCCGACAACACCGATCAGGTTGCCCGCTTCCAGGCGTCCGGCTGGAATGCCAGCCATATCGACGGCCAGGACCCGGAAGCGATCGCCTATGCCATCGAGGCGGCCCGCCACTCCGACAAGCCGACGATGATTGCCTGCAAGACGACGATCGGCTTCGGCGCGCCGACCAAGGCCGGCACCAACAAGGCGCATGGCTCGCCGCTCGGCGCCGAGGAAATCGCCGGCGCCAGAAAATTCTTCGGCTGGGATTATCCGCCGTTCGAGGTTCCGGCCGACATCCTCGATGCGTGGCGTACCGCCGGCCGGACCGGCGTCAAGGCACGCACCGACTGGGAAGGCCGCCTTGCCAAGGCCGACGGCAAATTGCGCGCAGAGTTCGAACGCCGCATCAGTGGCACGCTGCCGGCCAACTTCGATGCCGTCATTGGCGATTACAAGAAGAAGCTCGCCGCCGACAAGCCGAAGGTTGCCACACGTAAGTCATCGGAAATGGCGCTCGAGGTCATCAACGGCGCCGTGCCCGAAACCATCGGCGGCTCGGCCGATTTGACCGGCTCCAACAACACCAAGACCAGCCAAACCAAGAACATCACCGCCGACGATTACGGCCAGCGCTACGTCCACTACGGCGTTCGCGAGCACGGCATGGCGGCCGCACTCAACGGGCTGACATTGCATGGCGGCATTATCGCCTATGGCGGCACTTTCATGTGCTTTTCCGATTATGCCCGTCCGGCGATGCGGCTTGCTTCGCTGATGGGCATCCGCTCGATCTTCGTCATGACCCATGATTCCATCGGCCTTGGCGAAGACGGCCCGACCCATCAGCCGGTCGAGCATCTGGCAGCACTTCGCGCCATTCCGAACCACAATGTCTTCCGCCCGGCCGACGCGGTGGAAACCGCTGAATGCTGGCAGTTGGCCATTGAGTCGGAAAAGACGCCTTCGACATTGGCGTTGACCCGGCAGAACCTGCCGACGGTACGCAACGACTTCGTTGCGGAAAACCTCTCCAGCCGCGGCGCCTATGAACTTGTCGCCGCCAGTGGCGAGGCGGCGGTGACGATCTTCGCTTCGGGCTCGGAGGTGGAGATCGCGCTGGCCGCCCGCGAGGCCTTGGAAAAGCACGGCCACGCGACCCGCGTCGTCTCGGTGCCGTGCTTCGAATTGTTCGACAAGCAGAGCGCCGACTATCGCAGCAGGACGATCGGCAATGCGCCGCTCAAGATTGCCATCGAAGCCGGCATCCGTCAGGGCTGGGATCACTTCATCGGAACCGACGGCATCTTTGTCGGCATGACCGGCTTCGGCGCCTCCGGCACCATCGAACAGCTCTACCCGCATTTCGGCATCACCGCCGAGGTAACGGTGAAGGCGGCGGAAGCCCGTCTGCACGGCAAATGAAAGTGAGCCCCGCCCGGCAAAGGCTGGCATAGCGGTTTTGCCGGGCGGTGGAGCACTAATCGATTTAAATCCGTGCCTCGGCGGCTGGATTCTTTGCCCGTCCGCCGTTATGAAGCTGCGGACTTGATCTTCGGCCTCCAACTCCCAGGGAGAGAACAATGACCGTCAGAGTTGCCATCAACGGATTCGGCCGCATCGGCCGCAACATCCTGCGCGCCATCCATGAATCAGGCCGCAAGGATATCGACGTCGTCGCGGTCAACGATCTCGGCCCGGTCGAGACCAACGCGCATCTGCTGCGCTTCGACAGCGTGCATGGCCGCTTTCCGCATGAGGTGACGGTTGACGGCGACCAGATCATCGTCGGCAAGGAAAAATTCAAAGTCACCGCGATCAAGGATCCGACGCAACTGCCCTGGAAGGAGCTTGGCATCGACATCGCACTCGAATGCACCGGCATCTTCACCGCCCGCGACAAGGCCGTCGCCCATCTGACCGCCGGTGCCAAGCGCGTTCTCGTCTCCGCTCCGGCAGAGGGCGCCGATCTCACCGTCGTCTATGGCATCAACCATGACAAGCTGACCAAGGACCACATCGTCATCTCGAACGCCTCCTGCACCACCAACTGCCTGGCGCCGCTGGCGGCCGTACTGAATGAGGCGGTCGGCATCGAGAAGGGCATGATGACGACGATCCATTCCTACACCGGCGACCAGCCGACGCTGGACACCATGCACAAGGACCTCTACCGCGCCCGCGCCGCCGCGCTGTCGCAGATTCCGACCTCGACCGGTGCCGCCAAGGCCATCGGCCTGGTACTGCCCGAGCTCAAGGGCAAGCTCGACGGCATCTCCATCCGCGTGCCGACCCCGAACGTCTCGCTCGTCGATTTCAAGTTCATCGCCAAGCGGCCGACCACCGTCCAGGAAATCAACGACGCGGTGATCACTGCCTCGAACGGCAAGCTGAAGGGCATCCTCGCCGTTACCCGTCACCCCAATGTTTCGATCGACTTCAACCACGATCCGCATTCCTCGATCGTGGCGCTCGACCAGACCAAGGTCATGGACGGCAACTTCGTTTCGGTGCTGTCGTGGTACGACAACGAGTGGGGCTTTTCCAACCGCATGGGCGATACCGCCGTCGCCTTCGGCAAGACCATCGCCTGATCGCAGAACCATCTTTTCGACGTGGAAGACGCCCGGCTCAGTCCGGGCGTTTTTCGTTGCAGCACGAACCGCCGAGGCACGCTCCGCTGCTCGGGTGCCAAAACTTTCGACGATCGGCAGCGTGGGGCAAAAAGCCACGCTGCTGCCTTGCAGCGGCCATGTCTTCGCCCCACTCTCCCGTGATGCCTGAGCATATCGACTAGGGGCGACCAACGAATGGAGCATGGTATCTATCTGGTGACGCTCGTTGGGGCAGCACTTGTCGTTGCCGCCGCGTTTTCGAGCCTGATCGCCTTCCGCTTCGGCGCCCCTCTCCTGCTGCTGTTTCTCTGCATCGGCCTCGCCACCGGAACCGACGGTCTCGGCATCCATTTCGACAATGCCCGAGTTGCTTATTTTGCCGGCTCATTGGCGCTGGCGGTCATCCTTTTCGATTCCGGCTTCGGCACGCCGCTCAACGCCTTGCGGCAGGCGGCCGGGCCGGCGCTGTCGCTGGCCACATTCGGCGTCCTTTTGACCACCGGCCTGTTCGGCGCCGCCGCCTATTATCTGCTCGACCTGACCTGGCTGGAATCCTTCCTGCTCGGTGCCGCTGTCGCCTCGACCGACGCCGCGGCGGTGTTCTTCCTGCTGCGCGCCGGCGAGATCAATTTGCGCGAGCGCGTGCGGTCCACGCTCGAGGTGGAATCCGGCACCAATGACCCGATCGCCATCTTCCTGACCATCACGCTGGTCGAGGTCATCGCCGCCAACACCCACCCCGAGGCCAAGGTGCTGGTCGCCGATCTTGCCGTCGGCTTCCTTGTCAACATGGGGCTCGGCGCGGTCATCGGCATTCTCGGCGGCATGGCCATCGTGCGCCTTGTCGATCGCCTCAATCTCGATCACGGCCTGCTGCCGATCTTCGTGCTGACGCTGTCGCTGATGGTGTTTGCTGCCGCCGGCGCCGTCGGCGGATCCGGCTTCCTGGCGGTCTATCTCGCAGGCTTGATCGCCGGCAATTCCGATATCCGGGCCGTCACCATCCTCAAGCGCTTCCAGGACGGCATGTCGTGGCTGGCGCAGATCATCATGTTCCTGATCCTCGGCCTGTTCGCGACGCCTTCGCAATTTCCGGCGATCCTGGTGCCGGCAGTTCTGCTCGGCCTGTTCCTGATATTTGTGGCACGGCCAATCGCGGTCTGGCTCTGCCTGGTGCCATTTCGTCTGCCACGCCCGGAAGTCGCCTTCGTCTCATGGGTCGGCCTGCGTGGCGCCGTGTCGATCCTGCTTGCCATCACGCCGCTGCTCGGCGGCCTTGAGAACGGTCGCCTCATCTTCAACACCGCCTTTATCATCGTGCTGGTCTCGCTGATCATCCAGGGATGGACCGTCGGGCCGCTGGCACGCCGCCTCGGCCTTATCGTGCCGGCTCGGCTGGGACCGCTCGACAAGGTCGAATTGGAACTGCCGGGCTCCGCCCATCATGAGCTTCTCGCCTATCGCGTGGCACCTGGTAGCCCGGTCGCGCGCGGCGAACGCATTCCGCGCTGGGCGCGGCCGTCGCTGGTGTTGCGCGACGGACGCTCGATGCGCTTCCAGGACATGGGCCGGCTGGCGGCCGGCGACCATGTCTACATCTTCGTGCCGGACCGCTATCCGCGCCTGCTCGACAAGCTGTTCGCCAGCCGTGCCGTGGTCGATCCCGAGGACGCGGATTTCTTCGGGGCCTTCGCCGTCGATCCGTCACGCTCCGCCGAGGAACTGGAGACCGCCTATGCGCCGGGCCTGACCGAAGCGGAGCGCAAGCTCAGCATTGGCGACCTGGTTACTACGCGGCTCGGCGGCCACGCCGAATACGCCGACCGCGTGCTGCTCGGTCCGATCGAGCTGATCGTTCGCGACGTCGACGACAAGGGCAGGATCACCGGCCTTGGCCTGTCCTTTGAGCCGACCGCCCCGGTGGCGCGCGTTCCGGTATTCCTCAGCGCCGGTGAAATCCGCGACCGCATTGCCGCGTTCATCCGCAACCGGCGCAAGCCAGCCGAGGCGCAGGCGGCCGAGGCGGCGGCCGAGCTGGAACCGGTTCGGCCGCCCGTGGTGGAAAAGACAACTGGCGAAGGCTGACCGCTGTCCACCCGAGCCGCGGAACCCGGCCGCGAGGCTGAAGAATGGCTCGGCAACTGGCGTGGCGGGCCGATGTGGTCCGACATCGCCGGAAATGATCCCGATCGGTCGGCTGCGAGGGCATCCGGCCGATCAGTCGCCAATTCTCCGGCGCGCCATAGGGGCGCTTTAATTGTTGCGGGCCGCGACGAACTCCGCCGCCTGTTTCAGAAGCGCGGCTTGTTCGCCATAGGGCTCGAGCAGCGCATGAGCCTGATCGACGAGGCCATGGAGCTGGTCCCGCGCCCAGCCCGGTCCGTGCAGCGCGACCAGCGTCGCCTTGCCGGCCGCGGCATCCTTGCCGGTCGCCTTGCCCATCTGATGCGCGTCGGCGGTCAGGTCGAGCAGATCGTCGGCAAGTTGAAAAGCAAGCCCGATCGCGGAACCAAATTCGGCCAACCTTTCGCGGTCGCCCGACGGCGCACCGGCAAGGATAGCGCCCGCTTCGCAGGCAAAGCGGATCAGCGCACCGGTTTTCATCGCCTGCAGCCGGATGATGCCGGCCTCGTCCGGCCGGCCTTGTTCGGCCTCGAGATCGAGCATCTGGCCGCCGACCATGCTTCCCGCCCCGGCGGCGCGGGCCAGAGCCAGCACCAACCCTGCCCTACGCTCGGCCGGCAGCATTGTCGCATCGTCGGCAAGGATGTCGAAAGCAAGCGTCAATAAGGCGTCGCCCGCAAGAATGGCGGTCGCCTCATCGAAAGCCCTGTGTACAGTCGGCTGGCCGCGGCGCAGATCGTCGTCGTCCATGGCCGGCAGATCGTCATGGATGAGCGAATAGCAGTGCACGCATTCGAGCGCCGCCGCGACGCGCAGCGCCGCCTCGCCGTCGGCTGAAAATAGTGCAGCACTTTCCATGACCAAGAAGGGACGCAGTCGTTTGCCGCCGTTCAGCACGCCATGTCGCATGGCCGCCATCAGGCGTTCGGGCCGCGCGACCTCGCCTGAAAGCGTCCGTCCGTCGAGCAATCGCCTCAGCAGCGCCTCGAGCGGAACTGCCCGGGCAATAAGTGCAGCTTCGAATGCCATTTGGTCGTCTTTCGTCATGGTCGGGAGCGGTAGCCGACACTCAGACGTTGCGCAAGAAGCCAAGCGCCATTATGCCGGGGGCAGGGAGCAGCGCGGATTGGGTGGCTTGGCGGAACCGATCGTCGATCACGAAACCGAAGGGTTGGACATGGCGAGACCGAGACGCGGCAGCCGCATCGGTCTTCAACGCTGGGTCCGGCGCGGCATCGCCGTCGCCGTCGTGCTGGCGCTGGTGCCGGTGGTGCTGACCTTCCTGTACCTGCCGTCATTCGTGCATCCGGTGTCGACATTGATGCTGAAGGACCTGGCGACGTTTTCCGGCTACGATCGGCGCTGGGTTTCCATCGACGATGTCGCGCCGGTGCTGGCATATTCGGTCATCATGTCGGAGGACGGGCAGTTCTGTTTCCATCGCGGCGTCGATCTGGGCGAGTTGCGCGGCGTCGTTGACGATGCGCTTGCCGGCGAGATGACGCGTGGCGCCTCGACCATCACCATGCAGACGGTAAAGAACCTTTATCTATGGTCGCGGCCGTTGGGCTCGGTCCGTAAGGTCGTCGAACTGCCGCTGGCCGTCTATTTCGATGCGGTGCTGTCGAAACGGCGGATCATGGAGATCTACCTCAACATCGCCGAATGGGGACCGGGCATCTACGGCATCGAGGCCGCCGCCCAGCATCATTTCGGCGTCTCGGCAAAACAGCTGTCGCGCCGGCAGGCAGCGCTGCTTGCCGTCACCTTGCCGAATCCGATCGTGCGCAATCCGGCAAAGCCTGGGCCGGGACTGAGGCGGCTTGCCGCATTGATCGAACGGCGCGCAGGCCGCGCAGGCGCCTACGTCGGTTGCCTGCGATAGTGTCAAAAAAAAACACGGCGACGCTGGCCAAAACGCCGTCGGGCGTGTATAGGCACCCGACTTTCTCAGATTCCGGCCCCTGATGTGGCCCTTTCACGAGGGCCGCCGGGGCGTTTTGACCATGTAGTGGAGCATATCCATGGCCGTTCCGAAACGAAAAACCTCTCCGTCGAAGCGCGGCATGCGCCGTTCTGCCGACGCACTGAAGGCCCCGACCTATGTCGAGGACAAGAACTCCGGCGAGATGCGCCGTCCGCACCATATCGACCTGAAGACCGGCATGTATCGCGGTCGCCAGGTTCTGGAGCCGAAGGAAAGCTGAGAGAGCTTTCGACGGTTTATGGGTTGCGAAACGACCGGCCATTGGCCGGTCTTTTTGCGTTTGCGACAACCGATCATATCAGTCGGGCCTGACATTGTTGTTTCACGCCGTCTTTGTCCGTGTTTATCGGCCGCACGAAAATTCTTGACGACGAACGCCGGGCGCACTCTACAAAGATCAGTCCAACCGGAGCCGCCACATGTTCGGTGCCATCCCGCTGCTGATCGTGCCTTTCATCCTCTACAATCTCGGGCTTCTGGGAATATTCGGCAGCGGCGACGATCCGTGGGCGACCGAAATGTTTTCGGTCCGGATGATGTCGGGTGGCGTGTTCTCTATGACCCTCGGCGATCTCATCGTGCTGATCGCACTGATCTTCTTGTTCGTCGAAGTGGTGAAATCGACGCGCACGACAAATGCCTCGATCATGGACCACCTTTTGTCGACCTTCGTCTTTGTGGCCTATCTGGTCGAGTTCCTGCTGGTGAAGGGCGCCGCCCATTCCGTTTTCTTCACACTGATGGTCATAGCGCTGATCGATGTGCTGGCCGGCTTTTCGGTGTCGATGCGGTCGGCCAGCCGCGACATCAACATGAATTAAGGATCCCGGCTCAGCCCGGGTCGGCGCTAAAGCCAGCCGCCTCGATGCCGGCGATGGCTGCCGTTTCGTCATTGTCGGACGTATCGCCGGAAATACCGACCGCGCCGATGATCGTACCAGCCTCGTCGCGGATCAGCACGCCGCCGACGACCGCCAGGATGCGCCCGCCCGACACGTCGGAGATGCCGGCGATCAGATGCGGGCGCTCCCTGGCGAAAGCTTCCACCCGGCGCGAGCCCATGCCGATACCGAGTGCGCCATAGGCCTTACCGGCCGACATTTGCGGACGCAGGAACGAGGCGCCGTCCTGACGCTGGAACGCGACCAGATGGGCGCCGGCGTCGAGCACCGAGACGCCAAGCGGCCTGAGCTTGAGCTCGGCACCCTTGGCAAAGGCGGCGGCGATGATTTCAAGGGCTTTGTCGAGCGTCAGTGCGGTCATGCCGGTCTCCTAAACGCGCCAGTTATCAACCGGCAGAAACATCCCGGTGAACTGTTTCGTGTGCGAAATGAAGCATGCGTCTGGGAGCGCCGGTTTATTTTTTCTTGGCGCGAGGCTTCTTCACCGGGGCGGGAGGCGCATTGGCTAGGTCTTCCGCTTCCTTGGCGAGGCGCAGCGCCCGCAGCTTGTTGGTCTTGGCTTGGCGAGCGTCGCTCTCGGCGACATATTCCGCCATCGCCTTCTGGCGGACCGTGGCTGCCTCTTCCTGTTTCTTGAACCGCAAATCGGCCCGCGCACGGGCAGTGTCCTTAGAGTTCTCGACCAAGAGCGTTATCCAATCCCGTGAATTATCTTCAGCCCCTTGATAGCAGAGCCAGCCCGCAATTGGGAAAATATGTTGGTCATGGCGCCAGATCGCAGCCGATGCCCCGCGCGTTGCGGGCGATCACCGCATCGTATCCGGCCTGCAAAGTCGCGCGGACGGTGGGCTCGGATGGCGCAGGAGACGCACCCAGATGCTCGTGGCGCAACTCGTTCATGAACTTATCCCACATCGGCGGGCCGCCTTTTTCCAGAAGCTCGGCACGGATAGAGAGCTCTTCGCTGACCGGCAGCCAGACCCGGCCCCAGGCGCCGAGATGCGCCAGGATCGGCACCAGCGTGATCGCCATTTCGGTCAGACTGTAGATCACCTTCTGCTTGTGGGAGGGATCATCCGCCTTGGTCAGCATGCCGAGCTCCATCAGCCGCTTCAGCCGGTCGGCGAGGATGTTGGAGGCGATGCCCTCCATCGAGCCGTTGAGCAGTTCGCGAAAGTGGCGTCTGCCGCCGAAGATGATGTCGCGAAGGATGATCAGGCTCCACCGGTCGCCGAACACTTCGAGCGACAGGTTGATGGGGCATCCGGACCGACGATCGATGTTCATGCGAATCTCCAAAACCGGTTGCATTATCGTATCGGTTTTACTATCGTGCAACTGATTGCGAAATGCAATCGGATTGGAAGCCGAAGGAGGAAAGCCATGAAAAACGCCGAACACCCCGAAATCGTATCCCAGACCCTCGGCGATCCGGCCCATCCGGCGGTATTGTTGATCATGGGCGCCATGGCTTCCATGCTCTGGTGGCCCGAAGCGTTTTGCCGGAAGCTGGCCGGCGAAGGTCGCTTCGTGATCCGCTATGACAATCGCGATACCGGCCGTTCGACCAAATACGCGCCGAGCGAGCCGCCTTATACATTCGACGACATGGCGGACGATGCCATCCGCGTCCTTGACGACCATGGAATCCGAAAGGCGCATGTGGTCGGCATGTCGATGGGCGGCATGATCGCGCAGCTCGTTGCGTTGAAATACCCGTCGCGCGTCACTTCGCTGACGGTGATCAGCAGCTCGCCCCTGGGCATCGATACTTCGCATCTGCCCGGAACCACCGAGGCCTATAGGAAACACTCGGCCGAAGGCGCCAAGGTCGACTGGTCGGACCGTGGCCAAGTGGTCGATTTCATCGTCAAGGACGCACATGCGCTCACCGGTGCCGCGCACTCTTTCGACGAGCAGCGAACGCGAGCTTTCGTCGAACAGGATTATGACCGGTCCGGCGGTTTTCTAAGTGCGACCAATCATTTCATGCTCAAGAGTGGCGAAGATGGGAGCGGCGAGGACTGGACGGGTCGGCTGCGCGACATGAAAATCCCGCTCCTCGTTATCCACGGCACCGACGATCCCATCTTTCCAGTCGAGCATGGCGCCGCTCTTGCCGACGCGGTCGCCGGTGCAAGGCTGCTCCGGATCGAGAGCGGCGGCCACGAGCTGCATCCCGACGACTGGGCCGCGATCATCGATGCCATCGTGACCCACAGCCAGGCCAAATAGTACCCGACCCGACACCGAATTTCCGCGAGACGAGCCACCCAAGGAACGACAAACATGTCCCTGACTATGCATCTTCATCCACTGGCCTCCTTCTGCTGGAAGCCGCTGATCGCGCTCTATGAAAACGGCACGCCATTCACATCCGTCGTTGTCGATCTCGGCAATGAACAGTCGCGCGCGGCGTTCCTGAATTGTGGCCGCTCGGCAAGATGCCGGTACTGCGTGATGAAGCGCTGGATCGGACCGTGCCGGAATCGACGATCGTCATCGAATATCTCAACGCGTATTATCCTGGGCCGGTCGAACTGATCCCCGCCGATCTCGATCTCGCTCGCCAGACCCGGCTCGCCGACCGCTTCTATGACTTCTACGTCCAGGAACCGATGCAGAAGATCGTCGGCGACCGGCTGCGGCCGGAGGGCAAGACCGATCCGTTCGGCGTCGAGCAGGCGCGCACCCAGCTGCGCAGCTCCTACGCCGTCATTGAACAGGACATGCCGTCGAGGACATGGGCGGTGGGTGCGAGCTTCACCATGGCCGACTGCGCTGCCGCCCCCGCGCTGTTCTACGCCAACAAGGTCGAGCCGTTCGGAGACGAATATCCTGCGGTCAGGCGCTATCACGACCGGTTGCTGCAACGCCCGTCGATTGCCCGTGTGATCGAGGAAGCGCAGCCTTATTTCAAGCTCTTCCCCTACAACAATGGCTAGAGTGGTTCATCGTTTCACGGAAACGCCGAACCGCTCTATCTCTTTGTTTTTGCGCAATTCCGGACGGAAAGCCGTTTCACACTTTCCTGGAATTGCTCTAGGCCCGATGCTGCATAGTTGCTCGACGCGCTGACGACGCCCCTCAGCTTCCGGGTGAACCGAGCTGCTCCGCATCCCAGAACTGGTCGAGCCAGATGTTGAGCTTCAGGAAGCCGGCATTGCTGACCGTATAGACGCGCCTGGTGCCTTCCGGCTTGGCGTTGACCAGCCCGGCATCAAGCAGGACCTTCAGGTGCTGCGAAACGGCCGGGCGGGACACCGGCAAGCCGGATGCCAATTCGTTGACGGTCTTCGGTCCGCGCCGGAGCTCTTCCAAGAGATGGCGCCGGTTGGGATCGGCAATCGCCATGAAGGCGTCGGAAAGCATCATGCCTTATTTGTGGGGCAAAGCGCCCCGAATCTCAACCGTCGGTTTCAGCTTTTCTGCGCGGGTCGAGCCGCAACGCTTCCGGCGTCACCGAACGATCGGCCGGCTGGGTCTTGAAGGCATCGCGGCCTTCGATCGGCACCGGCGCGCGACGGCTGATGCGCAGCAGCGTATAGCCGGCCAGGCTGAGATGTGCGAGCGCAGTGGCCAGGAACAGCCCCTCGGGACGCATCCAGCCCATCAGGCCGGCGGCCACCAGTGGACCGATCATCGTGCCGAAGCCATAAAGCAGCAGCAGGCCGCCCGACACTTTGACGAAGTCCTCCGAGCGCGCATGGTCATTGGCATGCGCCACCGCGATCGAATAGAGCGTGTAGGCGAAGGCGCCGTAGGCGGCGGTGCAGACGATGACGAAGACGCCGGAGCGCGGTTCGAACAGGAAGATGGCGATGGCGAACAGCGCAGCGCCGAAAGCCGCGCCCGCCAGCACAAAACGACGGTCCGTCGTGTCGGAGAGCCGCCCGGCCGGAAGCTGCATGGCGGCGCCGGCAATGACCACCAGGCTCATCATCAGCGCGATCTCGGCTGTCGAGATGCCGATGCGCGCTCCATAGACGGCACCAAGCGTACCCCAGGCGCCGTTGGCGATGCCGATCAGCACGCAGGCGATCGCCGATACCGGCGAATTGATGTAGAGCCCTTTGACGTCGAGCGACACGTCCTGCAGCGGCTTGGGGTGCGACGCCGTCGAGACCGCCGTCGGGATCAGCGACAGGCAGAACAGAATGCCAGTGATCATGAACAGCGACGCCGATTTCACATCGCCGCCGGCAACGATCATCTGACCGCCCATGATCGAGGCATAGGTGACCATCATATAGAGACCGAAGACGGTGCCGCGGTTTTCGTTGGTGGCTTTCTCGTTGAGCCAGCTTTCGATGACCATGAAGGCGCCCGCCATGGTGAAGCCGGTGAAGGCGCGCAGCAGGATCCAGGTATATTCGTCGATGATCAGGCCGGTGAGCAATGCGACGATCGCTCCCGATGCGGCAAAGGCACCGAAAGCCCTGACATGACCGGCGCGGCGCACGATGCGTGGCGCAAAGAAGCAGCCGGTGACGAAGCCGCCAGCCCAAGCCGTGCCCATCAGGCCGAGCGATGCCGTCGAGAAGCCCTCCACCTGACCGCGCAGCGGCAACAGCAGCCCATGCAGCCCAGATGCCGCCAGCAGGAACGCGGTGCCGCGCAGCAGCGAGAGGATCGGTCTGTAGCTTGCGAACATTTTTCAATCCGGCTGGGGGTTTGGGGCACAAGTCTGGAGACAGCGGCATTCGGGCTTTTCGGCGGCGTGCCCGAGCTTTTGGAATTACCCGCAGTACTATCCGCGGCGAAACAGCGCCTCTGCCGCCGACTTGGTGGAGCCCTTGGTCTTGAGCTCGGCTTCCAGCCGGGCAATCTCGTCACGCAGGATGCCGATCCGCTCGGACAATTCATCGACGGAAAGCAGCGACAGATCCTGCCCGATCTCGTGCGGGCGCGCTTTCTTCTTGGGTTCGTCGTCGAAGATCGCCATCGTCGCTCCTCCGTGATTGCCCATTTGCCTGATTTGCCAATGAGCATACATAGGGCAAGGGTATGGATGCAAATGGCCGGCAAGAGCTGGCACAAGAAACCGGCGAAGCACGACGGGAAAATTCATGGCGAACGCACAGAAAATTCCGGCGAAGATGATGGCGATCGCCATATCGGAACCGGGCGGGCCGCGGGTGCTGAAACCGGAAACCCGCGACGTACCGGTTCCCGGTCCCGGCGAGATCCTGATCCGGGTGCGGGCCGCCGGCGTCAACCGGCCGGACGTGCAGCAGCGCAAGGGCGCCTATCCGCCACCGCCGGGAGCGTCGGATCTGCCGGGCCTGGAAGCGGCAGGCGAAGTCGCTGCCCTTGGTGACGAGATATCGCGCTGGCGCGTCGGCGACCGGGTCTGCGCGCTGACGGCGGGCGGCGGCTATGCCGAATATGTCAAGGTTCATGCCGGCAGCGTGCTGCCGCTGCCCCCCGGCTTTACCTACACCGAAGCGGCGGCGCTGCCGGAAAACTACTTCACTATTTGGCACAATGTCTTCGAGCGCGGCGGCCTGAAGAGCGGCGAGACGCTGCTCGTGCATGGCGGCTCGTCGGGTATCGGCACCACGGCGATCCAGCTTGCTGCCGCTTTCGGCGCCTATGTCATCACCACCGCCGGCAGCAAGGAGAAATGCGAAGCCTGCCTCAAGCTCGGCGCCGACCGGGCGATCAACTACCGCGAGGAGGACTTCGTCGCCGCGGTAAAGGAGGCGACCGGCGGCAAGGGCGCCAATGTCATCCTCGACATGGTCGGCGGCGATTATGTCGCGCGAAACTACGAGGCTGCGGCGCTGGAAGGCCGCATCGTTCAGATCGCCACGCAGGGCGGGGCGGTTGCCAGCGCCGATTTCTCGAAACTCATGGTCAAGCGGCTCGTCCACACCGGCTCGACGCTCAGGCCGCGCACCGTCGAATTCAAGGCGGCAATCGCCGCAGCACTCGAGGCGCAGGTGTGGCCGTTGCTCGGCAGCCGCAAGGTGGCGCCCGTCATGGATATGATCTTCCCGCTCAAGGAGGCCTGGCGGGCGCATGAGCGGATGGAAGACGGCGAACATATCGGCAAGATCGTGCTCGACGTCGGCTAGGAACGTATCGTCCGAGACGCACGCCCCAACAGGCTGAACGAAAGCTTAATGCTGCAATGCAACAAACGCATTGCGGCCATGCAAAAGCGTCTGTTCAATTCCTGAGCAGCGATGCCTATTTACGCGTCATCGAAACGAATGATCCAACGAAATGGAGGACTACCATGAACCCGATCCGCGCTTTCCGTAACTGGCGCATGTACAACGAAACCGTGCGCGAACTGAACCGGCTGAA
This sequence comes from Mesorhizobium sp. M1428, assembly GCF_040317515.1. Classification (NCBI taxonomy): domain Bacteria; kingdom Pseudomonadati; phylum Pseudomonadota; class Alphaproteobacteria; order Hyphomicrobiales; family Phyllobacteriaceae; genus Mesorhizobium; species Mesorhizobium sp. M1428. The sequence continues at coordinate 20,634 of NZ_JAMYKT010000017.1, read as the reverse complement.
CGCTCGTCAGCTCAACGACCTCGGCATCAACCGCGGCGATATCGAAAGAATCGCCCGCAAAGGGCTTTGATCTCGAGGACGATCCCGCCCAAAGACCGGGCGCTGCTTTTCCGCAACGCCGAGCCGCGGTTCGGGATCAAGCCTTAGAAGCCAGAGCCGCAGCAGACGGATTTCCGTCGCCGGTTCCGAGCCCGCCCGACCTTGGTCTGGCGGGCTTTGTCTTTTTGAAGCTCCGATTGCATGGCGTCATCTGCCGACCCTTCGCGGTCTGCCGGTCGCGGTGCCGTGCCGTCCTTGGCGCGCGCCTGCCAAAATCATTGCGAAACGGCGAGCGAGCGGTTATATAGACCGCGATTTTCCCATTTTGGTGGCTCTAAACCACCGCCCGCGCGGGAACGCGGGCGAACGAGAAGGATTTTTGTAATGGCCAATACGCTGCTGATGCCAAAGGCGACCGCCGTCTGGCTGGTTGACAACACAGCGCTTTCCTTCGAGCAGATCGCGCAGTTCTGCGGACTGCATCCGCTTGAAGTCAAGGCGATCGCCGACGGCGAGTCGGCGCAAGGCATCAAGGGCATGGACCCGATCATGACCGGCCAGCTCACTCGCGACGAGATCGCGCGCGCCGAGAAGGACCCGAACCACCGGCTGAAGCTCTCCGATCCCAAGGTGCGGGTGCCGGAATCCAAGCGCAAGGGTCCGCGCTATACGCCGCTGTCGAAGCGCCAGGACCGGCCCAACGCCATCCTCTGGCTGGTGCGCAACCATCCCGAGCTCAAGGATGCGCAGATTGCCCGCCTTGTCGGCACGACGAAGTCGACAATCGACCAGATCCGCGACAGAAAGCACTGGAACTCCGCCAATCTCCAGCCGATGGATCCGGTGACACTCGGCCTGACGTCGCAGATCGACCTCGACATGGAAATCAACCGCGCCTCGCGCGGCCGCGAGCAGGCGCAGCCGGTCGGCGATACGCTGCTGCCGGCCGCCTTGACCGAACGGCTGGTGCCGGCGCCGGAAAAGCCGAAGGACGAGGACCGCGAACTCGACGCCAACGCCGTCTTCGCCAAGCTTTCGGCGCTGAAGTCGAAGGACAAGGACGCCGACGAAGAGGAGTAGGTCTCGCATCCACAACAAAAAAGCCCGCTTTCAAGCGGGCTTTTTTTTGTGATCTTCCGTGTCAGCTTCGCGCCGCCCGGTCCGGCGCCATGCCGTAGTCCTCGCTGCGTTCCACCGCGCGGTAGAAATCGGCGAGCTGCTTGCCGCGCTCCGGCTTGAAGGTGCGGCCGGCGATGACCACCGAGGCGATGCGGTCGATGCGGAAGGCGCGGAAATCGCCGCGCATCTCGCACCAGGCGACCAAGGTCCACACCTTGCCCCAGAACCACAGGCCGAGCGGGCGGATGTCGCGCGCGGTGCTGCGGCCGGCCTCATCCGAATAGTCGATGGTCAGCACCTGACGTTTCTCGATGGACCGCTCGATCAGGTCGATGGCTTCGCGGGCGGCATCGCTTACCACCCACATCGGCGTGTGGATCTCGGTACGGGCGATGCGGTCCTTTTCGGCGTCGGGCAACACGGCGCCGATCTTGACCAGCGCCTCGTCGGCGGCTCGCGCCATGGCCGCGCCGCCAAAGGCGCGCACCATGCGGGCGCCGGCGACCAGCGCGACGATCTCGTCACGCGTGAACATCAGCGGCGGAAGGTCGAAACCCTCCCTCATCATGTAGCCGACACCAGCCTCGCCGTCGATCGGCACGCCGGTCGACTGCAGGTCGGCGATGTCGCGATAGATCGTCCGCTCGGAAACCTCGAGCCACGTGCCCAGCTTCTGGGCGGTGACCAGACGGCCACCACGCAGATGCTGCACGATCTGGAAGAGCCTGTCGGCGCGGCGCATCGTATGGTCCCTCGGCGTCTATCGTTTCAGCCCTTCGCTCTTGCGCTGCGCGGCAACGAAGGCCGCGCCGAAGGACAGTTTTCTCGTTATCGGCGTGCTTGCGTCGAGCACTCGCCAGAACGGCGCAATGTCGCTCAGCGCCATGCCGCGCTCAAGATCCTCGTTGGCGGCCTCGTCGACGGTGCTCAGATGATAGCCGATGGTGACCGGACATGTCACCTCGGCACCGTGCTCGATGGCGAGAGCGGTGCGCAAAGCGCGGATATCCATTTCCATGCCTTCGGGGATGGGGCGGATGAATGCATCGACCTGGCGAGCTGTAGGAACGAGCATCGGCTGGCCTTCGACGACGTCGCCGATGGTGCGTGGCGACGGTTTTATGCCGTTGATGCCAGGCGTGTTCAGCCTGTCGTTCCAGCTTTTCATCGATCGTCCTCTCGGCCATCCGTCTCCGGCAGCCATCGCACTATGGCACGAGCCTCCTGACACCATACTGTCAGGAGGCTTCAGCATGCCCATTTCAGCTCGTTGCTAGGTCGCATCCAAACGCCACGCAGAAAGCTTGCCTCAATTGCCGCCATTGCGGCGGTCGCCATACATGTCCGGCCAACCAATATCCTTGCGGATGTCTGCCGGCAGGGTATTCATGAAACGCTGGGTGCGGATCTCGTTGCGCATCGTCCGGATCTTGCCGACATAGTGCTGCACGCTACGCAGAATGGTAAAACCGTTCATCGCTGGTCTCCTCTCTTTCGATGCAGGCACTATCGCACACCCCTGCTGACAGCAGTCTGTCAGGAGGGTGCAGCTCTCGTGACCGGCATTCCGATTTGTCCACCGAGGTGACCAGCCAGCGCTGAAAAGAGGCGGGCCGCAGTGGAAAGACGGCGATCGCGGAGCCGCTTTGACAGCCAGCCGCGATGCTGATCAAAGGCGGCATGTCGAAACTTCTCGCGCTCGTCATCATCGCCATGATGGTCATCCAGCTGATCAAGCCGCTCGGCTGGCCCGGACTGAAGCGGCGCAGCGATTTCTGGAAGCTGGCGCTGCTGGCGATGGCGGCGATTTCGATCACGGCGGTGCTCGGGCACTGGACGTAGTGCCGGCGGCCCGCTACGCGACGCCCGGTTCGTTGGCGAGCACCAGGCTGACCAGATGTTCCGCCCAGGCCCGGTAGCCGGCTTCCGAAGCATGAAATCCATCCGACGCAAAGCCGGCCTCGGCATCGGTGATCGGCAGGCGGGGCGCCGGTATGGCGCCGCGCTCGAGGCAAAGGCGCTCGCCCATCCGGTTCATTTCGACGGCGCGGATTTCGAGGATCTTCCCGAGCAGCGGCGGCATTGCCGGCGCCCGGGTGAACTCCAGCACCGGCGACCACACGACGCGCGCCTCCGGCCATTTGGCGCGCAGCGCGTAGAGCAGGCCGCCAAACTCGCGCTTGAAGCGCGGTACCGAATGAAAATTCTTGGTGTCGTTGGTGCCGATGGCCAGCACGATATGCGTCCACGGATCGGCCGATAGATTGGGCAGCACATGATCGCGGATCTGGCCAGAGGTTGCCGAGCTGAAGCCAGCCGCCCGCCAGCGCACGGTGCGGCCGGTGCGTTGCGCAATCAGAACGGCGAGTTGCGCGGCCAATCCGTTTTCGGAATTGCCAATGCCTACCGAGGCGGCGGAGGAATCGCCAAGCACCAGAACCGAGATTGCTGGCGCCAGGCCAGATATCTCGTGCATGACCGGACCTTGTGCCGGCAGCATGCGGGTGGTGCGGCGACGCACGCCAAGTCCTTGCCAGACATAGACCGGAAAGGCGAACCAGGTGAGAAGGGTCGGAAAGCGCCGCATGGCAAGTCCCTTTTAGGGCATAGCGAACAGCACTTAGCGCATGTTGTACTGAAGGTGAACGACCTTGCAGCGACGCCCTTGTCGCCTCAATGGCAGCCGTCATGCGTCCCGGATCGGTCTTCGTACTCGTCATGCAGCCGCACCCAGTCGACGAGGCTATGATGCGGGCCAGTTTCGTTGCGGCCTTTCGGCGTCAGGTCGAGATAGTGATAGGCGCCGATCAGCGGATCGCCGCCTCTGGAGCGCGAGACGAAGGTCAGGAAGATGTCGCCTTTCTCGTCGCGATAGAACACGCTGGTGCCGGGAAGGTCCTTCGAGTTTCGCGCACGCCGCTCGAAATTGTATGTCGTGTCGCCGGTCGCGATCTGCTTGTCGGTGAATGACACCTGCATGTCGAAGTTGAAATCCGAGGCGTAGGACGACACCCAGTCGAATTTCCAGCCCATGCGCTGCTTGTAGGGCAGCAATTCGGCCAAGGGCGCCCGCGCTACCACGACAAGTGAGACATCATGGTGCCTGAGGTGCTGGTTGGCGCCGTCGATATGATCGGCAAGGAATGAGCAGCCTTCGCAGCGATAATCGGCGCCCGGCGCGAACATGAAATGGTAGACGATCAGCTGGCTGTTGCCGCCAAACAGGTCGGGCAGTTTCCTTGGCCCTTGCTCGGTCTCGAAGACGTAGTCCTTGCGGATCTTCAGCCATGGCAGTTCGCGGCGTTCGGCGGCGACACGATCGCGAAAGCGCGTCAATTCCTTTTCGCGCGCCAGATGCGCCTTGTGCGCCTGAAACCAGTCTTCCTGCGAAACGGTCTTGTTGTTTGGCATCGGTCTGCTCCTCTTTTCACGGAGGACGTTCGGCAGCGAGGAATGCCGACAACGAGCTGCATTTCAGTTGCAAGAAATTGCAGCCCTTGCTGCTTTTCAAACAAAACCCGGGCACGTGGCCCTGGTCGGGAGAAACGCAAGATGTTTTCGGTCAGGCGGCTTGCTCAAGCGTCGGCTGCCATTGTCCAAGCGCTGCCAGATGGTTCATGTGGGCGCGATGGGCGAAGGCCGCCTGCGCGGCGGCGACATTTGCCGCCTTGCCGCCCCAGGCCTTCTGCGGGGCGGCCTGCAAGGCGCGGCCGTAGGAGAAGGTCAGCTTCCACGGATGCGGGCCGATAGCGTTGATGGCATTGAGGTTGGCGGTCGCCTCCTCGTCCGATTGTCCGCCTGACAGGAAGGCGATGCCTCCGATCGCGGCCGGCACCGTCTCGCGGAATAGCTTTATGGTCTTTTCGGCGACTTCCTCGGGGCTGCTGACCTTGCCTGACTTCTTGCCGGCAATGACCATGTTCGGTTTCAGGATGGTGCCTTCGAGCACGACGCGGGCCGCATAGAGCTCGGTGTACAGCTTCGTCAGTGTCGCCTTGCTGATCTCGTAGCAAGTGTCGATGTCATGAGCGCCGTCCATCAGCACCTCCGGCTCGACGATCGGCACGATGCCGGCTTCCTGGCAAAGCGCGGCGTAACGGGCGAGCGCATGGGCGTTCGAGCTGATCGAGGTGGCGGAAGGCACGCCCTTGGCAACATCGATGTCGATTACCGCGCGCCATTTGGCAAAGCGGGCGCCAAGTTTGTAATAGTCGGCGAGGCGTTCGCGCAGGCCGTCCAGGCCTTCGGTGATGGTGTCGCCGGGAAAGCCGGCCAGCGGCTTGGCGCCGGCGTCGACCTTGATGCCGGGGATAGCACCTGATGCCTTGATGATGTCGACCAGCGGTGTGCCGTCGGCGGCCTTCTGGTGAATGGTCTCGTCATAGAGGATGACGCCGGAAATGTACTTGGTCATTGCATCGCTGGCACGGAACATCATCTCGCGATAGTCGCGCCGGCTGTCGGCGGTCGACTCGACGCCGATGACGTCGAAGCGCTTCTTGATGGTGCCGGAGCTCTCGTCGGCAGCCAGCAGGCCCTTGCCATTGGCCACCATCGCGGCGGCAATGTCCTCGAGACGTTCGCTCATCATGCTTCTCCTGAAAGAATTGATCCGCGCCCAGCAGACCACCAGAGCAACGCAGGTTCAAGTCGAACCATTTCGTCAAACAAGCGCGAATCGATTGAAAGTCGCGGGCGCACTCCTTCGCACTGCTCTTGCGGCTCCGCTCAGCGCTTCAAGACGTCGACGCCGGGCAAGGGCTTGCCTTCCATCCATTCGAGGAAAGCGCCGCCGGCCGTCGAGACATAAGTGAAATCATCGCTGACGCCGGCATGGTTGAGCGCCGCCACCGTGTCGCCGCCGCCAGCGACCGAGACCAGTGTGCCGGCCTTGGTGCGCGCTGCCGCGTGCCTGGCCGTCGCCACCGTCGCATGGTCGAATGGCTCGATCTCGAAGGCGCCGAGCGGCCCGTTCCAGACCAGCGTCGCGGCGCGGTCGATCCATTCGGCAATGGTTTTCACGGTTTTCGCACCGACATCCAGGATCATGCCGTCGGCCGGCACGTCTGCTATGGCGACGGTCTCGCTAGCGGCGCCGGCCTTGAACTCTCTGGCGACAACGCCGTCGGCGGGCAGGATGATGGCGCAGCCGGCCTCGGCCGCCTCGATCATGATCTGCTTGGCGGTGGTCGCGAGATCATGCTCGCACAAGGATTTCCCGACGTCGGTGCCGCGTGCCGCGAGAAACGTGTTGGCCATGCCGCCGCCGATGACCAGCGCGTCGACCTTCTTCACCAGGTTCATCAACAGATCGATCTTGGTCGAGACCTTGGCCCCGCCGACGATGGCGACAACCGGACGGACGGGATTGCCAAGACCCTTTTCCAACGCGTCGAGCTCGGCCTGCATGGTACGGCCGGCGAAGGCCGGCAGCACATGCGCCAGCCCTTCAGTCGACGAATGGGCGCGGTGCGCAGCGGAGAAGGCGTCGTTGACGAAAATGTCGCCGTTGGCGGCGAGCTTTTCGGTGAAGGCCGGGTCGTTCTTCTCCTCCGCTTTGTAGAAGCGGGTGTTCTCGAGCAGTAGCACGTCGCCGCTGTCCATGGCGGCGACGGCGCTCGCCGCCATGTCGCCGATGCAATCGGCGGCAAAGCCAACCGGACGGCCGAGCACGTCAGCCGTCGCCTTGGCGATCGGTTCGAGTGAGAATTCCGGCGTCGGTCCATCCTTGGGCCGGCCGAAATGGGCAAGCAGGATGACCTTGGCGCCCTTGCCGGAGAGCTCGGCGATGGTCGGGCCAATGCGCTCGATGCGGGTGGCGTCGGTGACCTTGCCCTCGGTGACGGGAACGTTGAGGTCGACACGCACCAGCACACGCTTGCCGCTGATATTGCCGACGTCGTCCAGTGTCTTGAAGCCGGCCATGCTGATCCCTTTCGCGAAAAATCGCGGGGACCTTACCCCGCATCGACGACGATGCAAGACCTGCCTAACGGTTCACCGAAAATATGATTCACGTGTCGAGGACGAAGTGCCCACGGGGAGCGAGATGGGCAGCAATGGCGTAAAACGCGCCGACATATGGCTTTACCGGTTGCGTACCACGATGCAGGCGCCGCCGACGCTTTGCAGCTTGTCGCAGATCGTGTCGGCCTTGGCTCTGCTATCGGCGCCGATCCGCACGGCATAGATGCCGCGCCTGCCGATCGGGGTACGTACCCGGCTGACCACCGGATCGTGGCCGGCAAGCAGTGCCGGGAACCGGCTTTTCACTCTCAGCCACTGATTGAGCGCCGCGGCGCGGCGGAAATTGCCGGCCACCTGCACACCCCACGGCTTGATGTTGATCGACGACATCGGCACGGTTCTGGACATGATCACCGGCAGTTCGCGGCAAGCGGCAGCGAAACTCGCCTTCTTGTCGAGCGGCCGGATGACGCCGGCGTAGGCGGTATTGGTGAAGTTGTCGGCCGGCTCGCCCATGACGTCCAGAACGTAGCTTTCGGTCTCCATCGGCAAGAAGCCGCCGGAATTCAGCCAGCGCGTCACCCGGCTCTCGCCGGCATTGTAGGCTGCGGCGGCGAGGCCGAGATTGCCGAAACCGGATTTCATTTCGGCGAGGTATTTTGCCGAGGCCGGGATCGCCTGTTCGATGTCGAAGGAATTGGCGAGCCCGCGCATCTTGGCGGTGCCCGGCATGAATTGGGCGATACCCTCCGCACCGACGGGGCTGACCGCATTGGGATCGAAACGGCTCTCCTTCCAGATCAGCCGGGCAAAGAAATCCCGGGGCAGGCCGTTCTGGTCGGCATGCGTCTCGATAAGATCGCAAACTCGATCGATCAGCTTCTGCTTGCCGGGCCGCGGCGGATCGGCCTGGACGGCTGTCGCCCAGCCCAGCCCGGAAATGACAACCAGCGTCGCCCCAAGCAAACGCCGCATCGAACTACTCCGCCGCGGCTTTGCCGTGTTGCCCAAACCGCCGTTCGATGTAGTCGGAAACCATTTTCTCGAAATCGGCGGCGATCGACGGGCCGCGCAGCGTCGCCGCCTTCTTGCCGTCGACGAACACTGGGGCGGTCGGCGTCTCACCGGTGCCGGGCAACGAAATGCCGATATCGGCATGTTTGGATTCGCCCGGACCGTTGACGATGCAACCCATCACCGCGACCTTGAGGTTCTCGACGCCGGGATATTGTTCGCGCCACACCGGCATGTTCTTGCGCAGGTCGGCCTGGATGTTCTGGGCAAGCTCCTGGAACACGGTCGAGGTCGTGCGGCCGCAGCCAGGGCAGGCGGCGACGATCGGCACGAACTGCCGGAAGCCCATGGTTTGTAGCAGTTCTTGCGACACCTGCACCTCGCGCGTGCGGTCGCCGTTCGGCTCCGGCGTCAGCGAGATGCGGATGGTGTCGCCAATGCCTTGCTGGAGCAGGATGCCCATGGCCGCGGACGAGGCGACGATGCCTTTCGAGCCCATGCCCGCCTCCGTCAGGCCGAGGTGCAGCGCATGGTCGGAACGGGTGGCAAGCTCGGTGTAGACGGCGATCAGGTCCTGCACGCCGCTGACCTTGGCCGACAGGATGATTTTCTCACGGGCAAGGCCGATCTCTTCAGCCATTTCGGCCGACAGGATCGCCGACTGCACGATTGCCTCGCGCGTCACTTCCTGGGCGGTCAGCGGAAAGCCCTGGGCCTGGTTGTCGTCCATCAGCCGGGTCAGCAGCTCCTGGTCGAGCGAGCCCCAGTTTACGCCGATGCGCACCGGTTTGTCGTATCGGATCGCCATCTCGACGATCGCCGCGAACTGCCGGTCTTTCTTGTCCTTGAATCCGACATTGCCGGGGTTGATACGGTATTTGGCCAGTGCTTCGGCGCAGGCCGGATGATCGGCCAGCAGCTTGTGGCCGATATAATGGAAATCGCCGACCAGCGGCACGTCGATGCCGAGCCGTTCCAGCCGCTCGCGGATGGCCGGCACGGCGGCAGCGCTTTCGTCGCGATCGACGGTTATGCGCACGATCTCGGAGCCGGCGCGATGCAGCGCCGCCACCTGTGCGACCGTCTGATCGACATCGGCCGTGTCGGTGTTGGTCATCGACTGAACGACGACCGGCGCGCTGCCGCCGACCATCACGCCGCCGACATCGACACCGACCGACCTGCGGCGTGGGAAGGGTGAGGAAAAATATCCGGTCATGCCGGCTGCCTTTAATCTTGAAGGTCCGGGCATGAGGTGGAGGAGCAAAGATGGCTTGTCAATGGCGACTGGCGCGCAGGCCCAGCAAATCGGAAATGACAAGACGGCAGCTTGCCGCAAATCCACGAGTGTTTCCGGCAGCATAGCGATGCCACCGGAAAGATCGCGCGCCGGGCGGCGCTGCTAGTCCTGGAAGGGCTTCAGTGCGTCGTCGGTTTCGCCTTCAGTTTTTCAATCTCGTCCTTGAGCGCCAGCTTGCGCCGCTTGAGATTCACGATTTCGAGGTCGTCTACCGATGGATGGGTCATCGCATCGTCGATTTCCCGTTCGATGTCGCCGTGTTTCCGCTGCAGCTCATCAAGATGGGATGCAAGAGACATGATTGGTTCTCCCTTTCATGGTTTCCTCGATTGCAGCCGCCAAGGCACGTCCACCGCAGGCTCGCTTCTATGACGGCATAATGACAGTGTGCCACCATCGAGCACCGATGTCGAATGCTGCGTGGTAGCATTCCACGACAATATGAAATGTGGTATGGGCTGCGCGCCGGTGCAAGAAGAGCCCGGTCCCGCCCAATCAGGCCCATAGTTTGGGCGCCGCAGACGTGCAGACGGTAAAAATGTCCGATCAGGAACAGGCAGATATCCGCCTCGAATATTCCCGGCTGAAGCAGGAACACGCCGATTTCGACGCGGCCATCAATGCGATGATCGCCATGAATTGCGACCCGCTGCAGATCCAGCGCATGAAGAAAAAGAAGCTTTTCCTGAAGGACAGGCTGATGGCGCTGGAAGACAAGATCATTCCAGACATTATTGCTTGAACGAACGCCATTGCTTGAACGAACGCCGGCGCCGGCCTGCTGGAAAAGCGGCTATGCCGCGATCGAAAGCCGTGCGGCGCGCTCGCGCAACAATGCTATCAGATCGTCGGTCTTTTCGCTCGAAGTATCGATCGGAACCACCAGGCACATCGTCGCCTCGACCCTGCCCGGCGCTGAAAAAACCGGCGCGGCCAGGCATTTCGTATAGGCATCGACAAGGCCGGAGGTGACGCAGTAGCCGGCCGACTTGGCGACGGCGATGTCGGCTATGAAATCGTCGAGCCTCAACCTGCGGCCGTCCGGCAGTACGAGATCGTCTTCCGAAACCATATCCTCGATCGCCGCCCTGTCGAACCCGGCGAGGAGCAGCCGGCCGGACGCTGTCCAGGGAAGCGGTATTTGCAGACCCGTCGCCGAGCTGATCCGGAATGGCCTCGTTCCCGGGCTTGAATGGACGATGGTGTAACGGCCGCTTTGCAGCATGCACAGCTCCGAGGTCTCGCCGGTCTCGCGCGACAGATGGTCGACTTCCTGGCGCCCTCGCCTGAGCAGGTCGTTGCCCCGCACATAGTCCATTCCGTAGAGATAAAGCTTCTTTCCGAAATAGACCCGATTGCCGTCTCCGGCCATCTCCAGCAGGCCTGCGTCGACCAGCGAGCGCACCAGCGTATAAGTCGTCGAACGCGGCGCGTTTACCCCCTTGGCAAGGTCGCCAATGCCGATCGCACGCTGGGTCGTGTGGAGAAACTCCAGGATCTGGAGGACCCGGTTGAGACCCTTCTCCCGAGAGCCCGAGTTCTTGTCTTCGTCCAGACCGACGTCCGGTCGAGCGGCCAAGGCATTGCCATCTTGCATTATCGATCCCTGATGTTAATCTGTCTTGTACAGAGTACAGGCGTCTCTTGTAAGGGACAATGACGTCAGTTGCAACCGATGCCTGTACTGCTGGTCCAAAGGGGAACACAACACGAAAGGAGGTCGCCGTGAACGACACATCCAAAAGGCGTGAATTTCTGAAACTGGGAATGGCCGGGCTTGCAACGGCCGGAGTGATGAGCGCCGCCACCGCGGTCGACGTTCAGAAAGCGGCGGCCCAGGCAGCGCCCGACAGCCTGCTGCGCACCGTCCTCGAACGCGGCAAGGTGATCGTCGGCACCGGCAGTACCAATGCGCCCTGGCATTTCGAGAACGACGCCGGCGAACTGGTGGGCATGGACATCACCATGGGTCGCATTCTCGCCAAGGGGCTTTTCGACGACCCGACCAAAGTCGAATTCGTCATGCAGGATCCGGCTCAGCGCATTCCGAACGTGACCACCAACAAGGTCGACATCACCATCCAGTTCATGACCATGACCGCCCAGCGCTCGCAGCTGATCCACTTCTCCAGGCCCTACTACGTCGAAGGCATCGCCCTGCTGACCCTTCCGAACGCCGAAAACAAGACCTTCGACAAGCTGCTCGCCGGCGGTTCGGCGACCCGGATTTCCATCCTGCAAAACGTCGATGCCGAGGCTAACGTGCATATCGTCCTGCCGGAGTCGCAGGTGATGCAGATAGACACGCAGGCCAATGTGCTGCAGGCACTGGAATCGAAGCGCGTCGACGCCGCCGCGGTCGATCTGTCGACGGTGCGCTGGCTCGCCTCGCGCAATCCGGATAAGTACTTCGATGCCGGCAAGAGCTGGTTCTCGATGCTTTATGGTGCCGCGCTGCGGCAGGGCGACCTCGACTGGCTGACCTTCGTCAACCAGACCTTCACTATCGCCATGTTCGGCCATGAAACGGCACTCTATGACGCTGCGTTCAAGGATTATTTCGGACAGGAGCCGCCGGCGCGCCATCCCGGTTTCCCGGTCATCTGATGCAAGCAGGCGGAAGGACAAACGTCCTTCCGCCTTCTCTCATCACAGCCCTCCATGACGAGGACGCATGGGTTATATCCTCAACTTCAACCTGATCTGGCGGCATTTCGACAAGCTCTGGGGCGGACTGCTGCTAAGCCTCGAACTGGCCGTCATCTCGATCGCGATCGGCATCGTCATCGGGCTCGTTCTGGCGGTCTGGTACGTGTCGGCCGGACGTGCTGTGCGGACCATCATCGCGGGCTATGTCGAGTTCATCCGCAACGTGCCGCTGATCCTGCTCGTCTATCTTGTCTTCTACGGTCTGCCGACCGTGGTCGACATTGCCTACAGCGCGCAAACTTCATTCATTGCCACGCTGTCGCTCTACAGCGGCGCCTACCTGGTCGAGGTGTTTCGCTCGGGGCTCGAGGCGGTGCCGCGCGGGCAGCTCGACGCCGGCAAGGCAATCGGCCTGACACCATGGCAAAGGCTGCTCCATGTGCGCCAGCCGACGATGCTGCGCATAACCCTGCCGGCGCTTTCCAACACATTCATATCGCTCTTCAAGGACACGTCCGTGGCGTCGGTCATCTCGGTGCCCGAGCTCACCTACGGCGCCCAGTGGATCAACTTCAATACGTTCCGCATTGTCGAAGTCTATCTGGTGGTGACTGCGATGTACCTGTTGACCGGCTACGCCCTGCTTTTCGCGCTGCGGCTGGTCGAGCGCCGGTTCAAGGCGGCGCGCTGACATGCTGAGCCAGATCATCTACGCCTTGCCGTTCCTCGCCGAAGGCTTTGCCGTAACCTTGTGGGTGTCGCTGCTGGTCGTGGTGTTATCGCTTATCGCCGGCGTGTTGATGGGCGTCGGCCTTGTCTATGGTCCTGCTCCGCTGCGCTGGGCAGTGCGCATCTTCAGCGACACCATACGCGGCATTCCGATCCTGGTGCTGATCTTCTTCGTCTACTACGGCCTACCGGCGGTGGGGCTGCATCTGGAATCCTTTTGGGCGGCCGTACTCGCCCTCACCCTGTTCAAGACCGCCCAAGTCGTCGAATATCTCAGGGGCGCCGTCGGCTCGATTCCCAAGGGTCAGTCGGAGGCGGCGATGGCGATCGGACTGACCTTTCGCCAGCGGCTGGCCTACGTGATTTTTCCGCAGGCGTTTAGGCGCTTCCTGCCACCGTGGATCAATGGCGTCACCGACGCGGTGAAGGGTAGCGCGCTGGTCTCGCTGCTCGGCATCACCGACCTCATGCAGGCGATCAACCAGGTCATCGGCCGCACCTATGAGGCAATGCCGCTCTACATCCTCGGCGCGCTCGTCTACTTCGCCGTCAACTACGCCCTCTCCTTGGCCAGCCGGCGCCTGGAGCGGCGTTTCTCCTTCATCCGGGAATAGCAAGATGTCCAACGCCTCGCCCGCAAATCCGGCGCTTCTCGATGTCTCCGAGGTTTCCAAAGCCTTCGGATCGGTCGAGGTCCTGCGCTCCGTCAGCCTCAAGGTGACACGCGGCGAGGTGGTGACTGTCATCGGCCCCTCCGGCAGCGGCAAGACCACGCTGCTGCGCTGCGTCAACTTCCTGGAGAGCTACGACAGCGGCTCGATCCGCATCGATGGCAAGGAGGTCGGCTATCGCGAGACGGGAGCACGCCAGCGACGCAGCGAGCGCGACCTGGCGGCGATGCGAGCCGAGACCGGAATGGTGTTCCAGAGCTTCAATCTGTTTCCGCATCTGACTGCGGCCGGCAACATCATGCTTGGCCTGCGCAAGGTGCGCGGCAAGACCAATGCCGAGGCCCGAACCATTGCCGAGCACTGGCTCGGCCGCGTCGGCCTCGCCCACAAGGCCGACAGCCTGCCGGCCGAGCTTTCCGGCGGCCAGCAGCAGCGCGTCGGCATCGCCCGCGCCGTGGCGATGGAGCCGAAGATATTGCTTCTCGACGAGATCACCTCGGCGCTCGACCCCGAACTGGTTGGCGAGGTGCTCGAGGTCGTGCGCAGCCTCGCCGAAGACGGCATGACCATGCTGATGGTCACGCATGAAATGGCTTTTGCGCGCGATGCATCGAGCCGCATCGTTTTCATGGCGGACGGCGGCGTCAGCGCCGTCGGACCACCCGCCGAGATTCTGGCGGCGGGGTTCGACAATGAACGCCTTCGCAGCTTCCTGGCGCGGTTTCGCGCCTCGCATTTTTGACATCGGACGGCGAAAGCTGTCGCAAGGAGCTTTTATGACGCCTTACATCCGGCTCGCGGAATTGGGCCTGACATTGCCCGAGCCGCCGAAGCCCATCGCCAACTTCGTCACCTATGCCGAGAGCGGGCGGCTGATCTTCCTCTCCGGCCAGGGGCCGTTGCGCGCCGATGGCGCGCTCTGCACCGGCAAGGTCGGCGAGGATGTCAGCGTTGAAGAGGCCTATGATCATGCCCGTCTGACCGGCCTGAACCTGCTCGCTGTCATGCATGCGGCGGCCGGCGACCTCGGCCGCATCGTGCGCGTCGTCAAGCTGCTTGGCTTTGTCAATGCGACGCCGACATTCAGCGAGCACCCCAAGGTGGTGAATGGCTGTTCCGATCTTTTCGCCGCCGTCTTTGATAAGATCGGCGGACATGCCCGCTCGGCGATCGGTGTCGGCTCGCTGCCAGGCAACATCACAGTTGAAATCGAGGCGGTCGTCGAGATCGCCGCCTGAAAGCATTCGAAACAGGATCTGCAGAGATGACGACCTATGCCGCTGACCGTTCCAACACGACAATTCGCGAACGGCTTGGCCTTCGCCCGATCATCAATGTTTCCGGCACGATGACGGCGCTCGGCGCTTCGATCATCGTACCGGAAGCGGTTGCCGCAATGTCGGAAATCGCCTCGCAATGGGTCGAGATGGACGATCTGCAGCGCGCCGCAAGTACGGTGATTGCACGCCTCACCGGCGGCGAGGCCGGCTTTATCACCGCATGCTGTGCCAGCGGCATAACGATGGCAATTGCAGGCGCGATGACCGGAACCAGCCTTCTTGCGATCGAGCGGCTGCCGGACGATGCCGAGGGCCTCAAATCGGAGGTCATCGTCCAGCTTGGCCATATCGTCAATTATGGCGCGCCGATCGACCAGTCGATCCGGCTTGCCGGAGCCAAGGCAGTGCCTGCCGGCACGGTCAGCGTCACCCAGGATTATCATGTTGCCGAGGCGATCCGGGATCGGACGGCGGCAGCCCTCTACGTCGTTGCGCACCACACCGTGCAATACGGCATGCTCTCACTCGAGGAGTTCTGCGAGATTTGCCACGCCAAGGGCGTGCCGGTGATCGTCGACGCCGCCTCGGAATATGATTTGCGCGGCTTTCTGGCGCGCGGTGCCGACATTGTCGTCTACAGCGGGCACAAATTTCTCTCAGGGCCGACAAGCGGCATTGTGGCCGGCCGCAAGGATCTGGTGCGGGCCGCCTATCTCCAGAACCGGGGCGTTGCGCGCGCCATGAAGGTGGGCAAGGAGAGCATTGCCGGCACCATGGCGGCGTTGGAAGCCTGGGAGCGGCGCGACCATGCCGGCATTCGCCAGCGGGAAGAAGCCGCACTGCATCTGTGGCAAACCGCATTGCAGGGCCTGCCTGGCATCGAGGCACGTATCATTCCAGATCCGACCGGAAATCCTCTCGACCGCCTGCAGGTGTTTGTTGCGCCGGAAAGTCGCTTCACCGCCGCCGGGCTGGCGTCAGCGCTTGCCGCGGGTTCGCCGCCCGTGATCGTGCGCAACCACGAGGTCGAGCGCGGTCACTTCTTCCTTGATCCCTGCAATCTCCATCCCGGCGAGGCGGAGATCGTTGCCGAACGCCTGCGGGCGGTGTTGAGTACTGCCGATCGGCCCGCGGATGCGATGAAACCCGCTCGCAAACAGTCCGCCGGGGCGTTGCGCTGGCCTGACTAGACATCGGCAGAGCGTGGTCGAGCCAGTGCCTTCCAGCGCCGGCTTCGCATCGGGCCAGTGCGCCATCACGGCACTGTGAATGACCTTTTTGGTCGTCGGGCGGAATAAACCACCCCGCCCATTGGTCTCCCAAGCAGACGCCATTTCCGGCGTTGCAGGAGACCGGTATGACCCACAACCACGACAATGAAGCTGACGGCATCAGCCGCCGTCATGCACTGGAATGCATGATCTGGGCCGGCACGGGAGTGCTGTGGACGATTTCGGCCGGCGTGCCGGTTTCGCTCAGCCTGCTCGGCGCGGCGCAAGCCGCAGAGGCCTTGGCCACCGGCTTCACTTTCCTCCAGATCTCCGACAGCCACATCGGCTTCGACAAGGCTGCCAACCCGCACGCCATCGACACGCTGAAGGAGGCCATCGGCAAGATCCAGGCGCTGCCGCAAAAGCCCGCTTTCATGATCCACACCGGCGACATCACCCATTTGTCGAAAGCCGCGCAGTTCGACAACGCTGCCCAGATCATCGGCGGTGCAGGCTTCGACGTGCATTATGTGCCCGGTGAGCACGACCTGATTGATGACGGCAACGGGCAGGCCTATCTCGACCGCTACGGCAAGGGCACCAAGGGCGCCGGCTGGTATTCGTTCGACCAGAACGGCGTCCATTTCATCGGGCTGGTCAACGTCGTCAACCTGAGGGCTGGCGGGCTCGGCAATCTCGGCACCGACCAGTTGGCATGGTTAGCTGATGACCTGAAGGCGGTCAGCGCCTCGACGCCAATCGTCGTCTTTGCCCACATCCCGCTCTGGGCTGTTTATCCCGAATGGGGCTGGGGCACCGACGACGCGGCGCAGGCCTTGGCCCTGCTCAAGCGCTTCGGCTCGGTCACCGTACTCAACGGCCATATCCACCAGATCATGCAGAAAGTCGAAGGCAACGTTACCTTCCATACCGCGCGCTCGACCGCTTTCCCGCAACCGGCGCCGGGCACCGCAGCCTCGCCCGGGCCGATGACGGTTCCTGCCGGCCAGTTGCGCAGCCTGCTCGGCACAAGCAGCGTGACGGTCAAGCAAGGCGGGCAGGACCTCGCCATCATCGACAGCACGCTGGCCTGAGGGGAAATGCGATGATCCGCTTTCCATCCCGCCTCTTGGTCGTATCGCCTGTCATGTTCGGTTTGGCGGCAATCCTGACAATGATTTCCATGCCACTGAACGCGGCAGACCAGCCAATGGTCAAGGTCGAGAACTTTGCCTTCACACCGGCGGTGCTGACGGTCAAGCCGGGCACTACCGTGACCTTCGAGAATGACGACGATATCCCGCATCTGGTGGTCGCCAACGATGCCTCATTTCGCTCCAAGGCGCTTGACACCGGTGACACATATGCCTTCACCTTCAACAAAGTGGGCGACTATGCCTATTTCTGCGGGCTTCACCCGCACATGCAGGGCAGGATCACCGTCGCTCCGTGAGGATGTTCGGAAGGTTCTGCCCGGGATGCCGGGCGATGCGACGGTGTTGAACCAAGAGGCCGCGGCCGAGCGCTTTCGCGAGGTGGTTCTGCCCCATCTCGCGGATGCGCTTGCGCTTGCCCGCTGGCTGACCGGCAACGCCGCCGACGCCGAGGATGTGGTGCAGGAGGCCTGTTTGAAGGCGCATGCGGGCATCGCCGGCTATGCCGGCGGCAATGCCCGCGCCTGGTTGCTGGCGATCGTGCGCAACGCCTCTTACTCCTGGCTGGCGCGCAACCGGCCGCGCAGTATCGTCGCCGTCGGCGACCTGACCGACCTCGATGACATGACGGCTGCATATGGCGCCGGCCTGCCGGACACGGATAGTCCTGAGGCAAGCCTGATCGCCCGGGCCGACACGGCGGCACTCGAGGCGGCGATCGCCGCGCTGCCGCACCAATTTCGCGAGACCGTGGTGCTGCGCGACATCAACGGCCTCAGCTATCGCGAGATCGCGACGCTGCTTGGCGTCCCGCTAGGCACGGTGATGTCGCGGCTGGCGAGGGCGCGCGGCCTGCTGATATCCCAACTTGGGAGGGCGCCATGAGCGCGCACAACGATGGACTGCCGGATGATCCGGCGGGCATGGAGCTGATGATCCATGCCTTGGTCGATGGCGAGCTCGACGCAGCAGCAGCATTGGCCGTCGAGCGACGCATTGCCGCCGATCCGGCGCTCGCCGCCAAGCATGCCCGCATCATTGCGCTGCAGACCGTTGTCGGCGGGCTGCCGAGGCCCGATGTCCGCGAGGATTTCAAGGCTCGCATCGCTGCAATCGGGACAGCCGGTACGGCGAAAGTGCTGTCGGCGCCGGCGCCCGCCGCTCGACGGTCACCGGCGCACAGGTCGGTGCACCGATTTGGCGCGTTCGACTGGCGCGCGCTGGCGGCGTCGATCATCGTTACCGCCGTGCTGGCCAGCGGCGCGACGCAATGGATGATGCTGGGCAGGGCGCCCGACAGCTTTGCCGCCGCGGTCGCCAGCGGCCACCGTCGCAGCCTGCTGGCCGCGAGCCCGGTGGACGTCATCTCGTCGGACCGGCACACGGTCAAACCCTGGCTGGATGGCAGGGTCGGCCTGTCGCCGCCGGCACCTGACCTTGCCAATGACGGCTTCGCATTGCTCGGCGGCCGGGTCGAGGTGATCGCCGACCAGCCAGTGCCGGCACTGGTCTACCGGCACCGCGAGCACCTGATCACCCTCGTCGCCGCGCCTGAGGAAACCGGTTCGACAACCGGACCGGTCGATCTTTCTGCCGGTGGCTTCTCGCTGGTCCATTGGACCGACAGTGCCTTTTCGTACTGGGCGATTTCCGATACCGAACGGCCTGAACTTGACGACTTCGTCAACCGCTTCCGAGCAGCGGCCGCCCGATGACCACCGCCGCCGCCCGTTAGCCATTTGCGTAGCGACCGAAACGGCACAAGCGGCTTTCCCTTTCTGGCCATCCTTGCGGCTCCCGACGAATTCCGCTAATGCGCGCCTTTGTCGCCGGGGAGCAGAAGCTTGAACGATCAACGCGCCGACGTCGCCATCATCATGGGCAGCCAGTCCGACTGGGCGACGATGCGCCACGCCGCCGAAACGCTTGAGGCGCTTGGAATTCCGCACAAGCGGCTGATCGTCTCGGCCCACCGCACGCCCGACCGGCTCTATGACTTCGCCAAGGGCGCCAAGGCGGCCGGCTACAAGGTGATCATCGCCGGCGCCGGCGGTGCGGCGCATCTGCCCGGCATGACGGCGGCGATGACGCCGCTGCCGGTGTTCGGCGTGCCGGTGGAATCCAAGACGCTGTCCGGCCAGGACTCGCTGCTTTCCATCGTGCAGATGCCGGCCGGCATTCCGGTCGGCACTTTGGCCATCGGCAAGGCCGGCGCTGCCAACGCCGCCCTTCTGGCCGCCGCGGTGCTGGCGCTGAGCGACGAAAAGCTTGCCGCCCGGCTGGATAGCTGGCGTGCCGCACAGACCGCCAAGGTGGCGGCCGAGCCCACGGACGCGCCGTGAGCCTGCCGGCGGGATCGAGCATCGGCATCATCGGCGGCGGCCAGCTTGGCCGCATGCTGGCGATGGCCGCCGCCCGCCTCGGCTACCGCATCGTCGTGCTGGAGCCGCAGCCGGATTGTCCGGCGGCACAGGTCGCCAACCGGCAGATCGTCGCCGCCTATGACGACGCGGCCGCGCTCGGCGAGTTGGCTGCGGCCAGTGCGGTCGTTACTTATGAATTCGAGAACGTACCGGTCGCGGCCGCCGCGGCACTTGCCTCTACGGTGCCGGTCTACCCGCCGGCACGCGCACTGGAAGTAGCGCAGGACCGGCTGGCGGAAAAGAAATTCCTCAACGGCATCGGCATACCGACCGCGGATTTCAGCCCCGTCGACAATGACGAGGAACTGACGGCTGCGCTGAAAAAGTTCAACGGCAGCGGCATATTGAAGACGCGCCGCATGGGCTATGACGGCAAGGGCCAGCGTGTCTTCCGCAACATGGAAACAGGCGGCTTTGCCGGCACCTGCGAGGCGATGGGCAACGTGCCGCTGATCCTGGAATCCTTCGTCACCTTCGAGCGCGAGATTTCAGTGATCGCCGCGCGCGGCATCGACGGCTCGCTCGCCGCCTACGATCCGGCCTGGAATGTCCATCGCAACGGTATTCTCCACAGCTCGACGCTGCCGGCCGGAGTAAAATCCGAGACGGCGGCTGCGGCTCAAACGGCGGCGGCAGAGATTCTTGCCGCGCTCGACTATGTCGGCGTCATCGGCGTCGAATTCTTTGTCCTTGCCGACGGTTCGCTGCTGGCCAACGAGATAGCGCCGCGCGTCCACAATTCCGGCCACTGGACGGAGGGCGCCTGCACCATCTCGCAATTCGAGCAGCACATCCGCGCCGTCGCCGGCCTGCCGCTGGGAAATCCCGCCCGGCAGTTCGACTGCGTCATGGAAAACCTGATCGGCGACGATGTCCAGCGCGTTCCTGAGCTGCTCGCCGAGCCCGATCTTATGCTGCACCTCTATGGCAAGGCCGAGGCGCGGCCCGGCCGCAAGATGGGCCATTTTACGCGCGTGAGCCGCCGCAGCTAGATGTTTAGTCCCGGCATTTGCTGGAGCGGATTGAGAGTGAAGCGCTCGGGCTGGGAAGCCCATGCCTTGCAGATGAACTCGTAGGG